>JAJZGM010000134.1 GCA_021828525.1 Nitrospirota bacterium
GATCTCCCCCTTGCCGTCGCCCAGGACCTGGATCTCGATATGGCGCGGGTTGATGAAGAAGCGCTCGATATAGACTTCCTTGTTCCCGAAGGCCTGGAGGGCCTCCGTCTGGGCGGTCTGGAAGGCGTTCGAGAATTCGTCGGGGGAGGTGACGATCCGCATCCCCCTTCCGCCACCTCCTCCGGAGGCCTTGATGATGAGGGGGTAGCCGATTTCGGAGGCGACGTCGAGCCCGTCGGATTCGGAGGAGATGGTGCCGACGCTTCCCGGGACGACAGGAACGCCGGCCTCCCGCATCAGGGCCTTGGCCCGGGCCTTGTCCCCCATGAGGGCGATCGACTCGGGAGAGGGGCCGATGAAGACGATGCCGGCGGCATGACAGATCTCGGCGAAATGGGCGTTTTCGGAGAGGAAGCCGTATCCCGGGTGGATGGCATCGGCCTGGGAGATCTCGGCGGCGCTGATGATGTTGGGGATGTTCCGGTAGCTCCCGTGGCCCTCGGGCGGACCGACGCAGACCGCCTCGTCGGCCATCTGGACGTGGAGTGCTGTTCTGTCGGCAGTCGAGTAGATGGCCACCGTGTCGAGGCCGAGATCCCGGCAGGCCCGGATCACCCGGACGGCGATTTCTCCCCGGTTGGCCACCAGAACCTTCCTGAAACGCCGCTTGGAGGGGGTGGCCATCAGAAAGCTTCTTCCGCCTTCGTGTCGATCTCGATGAGGGGCGTCCCGTATTCCACCGGCTGGCCGTTCTCGACCAAAAAGGCCCGGACCGTCCCTTCGACTTCCGACTCGATTTCGTTCATGAGCTTCATGGCCTCGATGATGCAGAGGATCTGTCCCTTGGTGACCGCGGTCCCGATCTCCACATAGGGGGCCGCGTCGGGGGAGGATGAGCGGTAGAAGGTCCCCACGATGGGGGAGGTGATGATCCGGACCGTCTCCGGACGGAGCACCTGGGGGGAGAGGGGTGCCGGCGTCCCGCTTCGCGGAAGAGGGACCTCCCCGGGTTCGGAGACAGACTGGAAGGATCCCTGGAAGGGAGAACGCTGGATCCGGAGACGGGCCCCGTCCCGCTCGAACTCGAAGGAGAGCAGGTTGTGCTCCCGGACGAGTTCCAGAATCTCCCTGATGTCATCGTTATTCATTCACATTCGCCCTCTCGCATTTTCGGTGGCCGTCAGTTGGCGGAGCGGACCCGCTCGATGTACTCCGAAGTCCGGGTGTCGACCTTGATCACATCCCCTTCCTGGAGGTGAAAGGGAACCTTGACGGTGGCCCCCGTCTCGACCCTGGCCGGCTTGGATCCGCCCGAGGCCGTGTCGCCCTTTCGGGCCGGGTCGGTTTCGACGATGGCCAGTTCGACGAAGGTCGGAAGGTCGATGGTGATGGGTTTGTCCTTGTAGAAGAGAATGCTGACCGGCATCTGCTCCTTCAGGAAAAGGACCCGGTCCCCGAGTTCCTTCTTCGACAGGGTGATCTGTTCGTAGTTGTCGGTGTCCATGAAGATGTAATCCTCGCCCTGGGCGTAAAGGAACTGCATGGACTTCTCCTCGACATCGGGAACGTCGAATTTCTCTCCAGAACGGAAGGTCCGCTCGATGACGAGCCCCGTCTTCATGTTCTTGAGCTTCGTCCGGACGAAGGCTCCGCCCTTTCCCGGTTTGACATGCTGGAATTCGACGATGAAATAGGGTTCCCGGTCGACTTCCAGTCTTGCTCCACCACGAAAATCGCTGGTGACGATAACGGCCATGCGTGCTCCTTGATTTCTCCGGAAAAGTCCGGAGTATTGTTGGTTTTCAGGGTGGCGCGGGGTCCTGCTTTTTTTGTTCGAGGAAGGCGAGGAGTCCCAGGATGCCCAGGCGGTAGACGACGGGACCCAGCCCGCAGATCACCCCCGCGGCAATGTCGCTGATCAGGCTTTTTGTCCGGAATGGCTCCCGGCGGTAAACATTCGAGAGATGGACCTCAACCACCGGAAGCTCCACGGAGAGAAGGGCGTCCCGGATGGCGATGCTGGTGTGGGTGTAGGCGCCGAGATTGGCGACAATCCCGGATATTCCCTCGTCAGCGGCCTGGTGAATCCGGTCGATGAGGGCCCCTTCATGGTTCGACTGGAAAAAAACAGGGGAAAATCCCTCCGCCTGGCCCATCCGGAGGATCTCTTCGTGGATTTCCCCGAGAGTTTTCCGGCCATACTGGGCAGGCTCCCGGGTTCCCAGGCGGTTCAGGTTCGGTCCCTGAAGTATCAGGATCCGTGTCACCCTAGGTGTTCCCACGGGAGGCCCCGATCGCCTGGGAGACCAGAAGGCGGCAGAGTCCCACATTGGCGCCGGGCTTCAAGGCGAGGAAGAGCGCCTCGTTTTTGTTGACGGGGAGACCATAGAGCACGGCGTGGTCCATCCAGACGACCGTTCCCTGGAGCTCTCCCCAGTTTAAAAGGCGGGTCATCTCGGTGACGGCCCGGACGATCTCCACTCCCTCGGCGGCCAGGATATCGGCCCAGTGGCCGGAATCGCTGGCTTCCGCGGAAAGTCCGTCCAGCGTCATCCGGACAAATCCGATCATCTCCCGCCCCATTCGGTCCCGGACCTTGTCGATGATCTGGCCCGTGAGTCCCTCGACAGCGGCTGACGCGGTGAGGCCCGAAGAAAGGAGCGGCTCGGGGGAGGGGGCTGTGGCCTCGGGGGCCACCCCGACCGGGACCTCCTCTTCCTCCGCTTGCTCGGGGGAGGAGACAGGAAGAGCCTCTTCCTGAGGCTCAGGGATGAAAAGGGGTTCGGAGATGGGGGGAGCCGGCATCGGTTCGGCCTCTGCCACCGGTTCGGGGGTGGACTCGGGAATTTCGGGCGGGGGTTCGGAAGCTTCGACCGGAGATCCGGTCATGCGAAGCATCGTCTTGACGGTATTGATCTTTTCCGGAAGGGAGGAGCTTTGGGTGTCCCGGGCGAAGGCCGCTTCGTAGACCTCCAGAGCCTCTTCCATGTGTCCCTGGTCGAAGAGGAGGTCTCCCATCGTCTCGGTCTTTGGAAGACCGGAGGTGGAGGTTCCGGCCGCAACGGCCGGTGGAGGTTCGGGGGAGGGGGCTTCCGCCTCGAGAGCTCCGGAAGTCCCGGAAGAGACCTCCTCCGTCTCGGCCAGAATCGGGGAAGGCGCTCCCGTCTCCAGGCCTTCCTTCTGATTTTCCGCGGCCTCGGCAAAGAGTTCGTGGGGCATTTCGACGATGGTCTCCTCTCTTTGGGTCTCCTCCAAAGGCTCGGGGGATCCTTTTTCCGGGACGGTCGGGACCGCCTGTAGGGGGGCGGCCATTTCCCGGCCCTGGACCTTGGCCAGGACCTTCAGCATCTCCGGATCGTTGGGCGACAGGGCCATGGCGGCGTCAGCCATGGCCTTTGCCTCGGAGAAACGGTCCTTGTCGAGATAGAGTTCGGCAAGATTCTTGAGGGCCAGCAGATTGTCGGGAATGGTCCGGTTCACGAACTCGAACTGTTCGATCGCGCGGTCGGTTTCTTTTTCTTCCCGAAGAAGCTTTCCGTAGGCAATGCGGGCGGCCAGGTAATAGGGATAGTACTCCTCCCCGTTCTTGAGGAGTTCGAGGGCTTCCGCCCGGCGTCCGGCCTCGATGTAGGCTTCGGCCAGCTGAAGGAAGGATCGGCTTTTCGGATTGGCCTTGATGCGCTCTTCCAGAACCTTCAGTTCATCCTGATTCATACAATCCGCCATGTGGAAGGATGAGAGTCCGGATCAGGAATTCCGTAATCAGAAAATCGAAGGCGGCCCGGAGCCGGTGTCCGGGCCTGTTGACCTTCATCCTCCGGCTTTCGGAAGGGGATTCCCGATCTTGACGGAGCTGTGCCGATTTGGGGAAAGGCTCTATATCATTGGCCTGTCGTGCACCTGAAACACCACGCAAAAAGTCTTTCCGGACCAGGGATCCTAAGTCCGGAGGCTCTTTCCTGGCGCAGAGTCGTTCCCAAGGTCGTGTCCCCAGCCCCGCAGAATGGGGAACAGTATATCAAGGAAGGCCATAAATTAAAATCCACGATTTGACCCTGTGGCCTATGTGGGAGCTTCCGTGAATTTCCGGGCGGGAAGGGGGAGGGTGTCCGTTCGAAGAAAGGGATTTTTCCTGATTGGGCTCCGTTTTTCTCAGGAAGGATTCCGCCATCCCGTAGCCGTGATGGCGTCGAGGATCTGTCCGGCGATGGCGGTCTTGTCCGCCCGCGGAAGGGTCCGGAATTCCCCCGCCGGGGTGACGAGGGTCACCTCGTTATCCGGAGAGGAAAATCCGATGTCGGAACGGGAGATGTCGTTTGC
>JAJZGM010000135.1 GCA_021828525.1 Nitrospirota bacterium
GAGCTCGGCGATGTAGTCCGGCGGGAGAAGGTCGGGCCGGGCGGAGAGAATCTGGCCCAGCTTGGAAAACGTTGGCCCCAGCTCTTCGAGCGCCTTTCTCAAGCGGACCGGGCGGGGCTCGGAGACCTGGGGTTTGCGGAAAAGAAGCCGGTCCCCTGCCGCCTTGAGGGGATTGAGCTTGAGAAATCCGATCATGTCCTCGAAGCCGTATTTCACGAGGATATGAACGATCTCCCGGAGCCTTGAAAGCTCGGAGAGGGGCAGAAGCCTGATGACCGACAAGGGATCTCCCTTACAAGAGGGTCGTTAGGCCCGCGGTATGGTTCCAAGGACCGTCAGGTACAGGACGGCGGAGGTGGTGGAAAGTCCCAGGAATTCGGCGATCTCGTCGTCGAAAAATCCTCCGATGCCGCTTGATCCGTGGCCCATGTGGACGGCCGCAAGATTCAGCCGCTCCCCGATGATGCCGGCATCCATGTGGAGGGTCCGGTAGATCCTGTTCCCGTAGCGTTCCACCAGCCGCGGGAGGTTGGCAACCTGGAGAAGCAGGCAGGAGGCATCCCGGGCCAAATCCTGTCCCAGGGAGAATTCGCAGGCGATTTCGGCCATGTTCCCCCTTCTGAGAAGGGTCAGCTCCCGCGAATCCGGGGAAAAGTGGTAAAGCCCCGGCATCAGGAGATCGACGGAGTTGACGACCAGAAAGGAGGAGAAGAGCCGGGGCCCGAAAAAGAGCGGCGGAAGGGCGGGATCGGCCACGGGGTCTGCGGAGAGGTTGTATCCGAAGTTTAAAAGGGTCGAGAGGTCCTCGAAAGGGAGCGGATCCCCCGAGAACTGCCGGGCCGACCGCCGGGTCAGGAGATCCCGGGACAGGTTCTCGTCGAAGTCGATCTCCTTGTCGGTCAGGGCGACCGGATCGCGCTGGGGGGTGAACCGGGAGACCGGGAGAAGGGTGGGGTCGTACTCTCCCTCCCCCGACCAGAGAAGCGGGGGGGCGAAGGGCTCGGGACCGATCGCGGAGAGATGGTGAAGATCCCGGAAAAAGTCTCCCGTCTCCGGAGCCTCCGGCGGCGTGTAGGGAGGATGGGCCGGGGAGGGGAGAACGGGGGTGCAGGGGATGGGCTCGTAGGCGGTTTCTCCATGGACCATGGCGAGTCCCGTGAGGCAGACCTCGTTTGTGTCCCCGAGGAAGAGAAGGGAATTCATGGAGGTGTCCTGGAAGCCCGACAGGGGATAGGCCAGAAATCCCGATTCTTTCGCCATGAGCGTGAGATTCGAGAGCAGGTGTCCGGTGTCGAGAAGGATGCGCCGGTAACCCCGCTCGCCGTAGCGCCAGGCGGAGCGTTCGTAGATCCCCGAGAGGAGGATCAGGAATCCGGCCTCGGAGAGGGCCGGCTGATGGAGAAAGTAGGCGAAGATTTTTTCCCAGAAGGATCCTTCGATCACGGGGACGAGGTGGTGCTCCTTCCCGTGGTAATGGTAGATCCCGTCGTTTAGGAAGGGCTGATCCCGGATGACGAGGTAGATCTCCGCCGGATAGAGGCCCCCGGCCGACGGGGCGGCCCTCATGTAGGTCTTGTCGATCTTGGGGGAATCCATGATGGCGGTGACCCCGTAGGAAAAGAAGAGGAGGCGTGAGATCTCTGATAGTCCCCAGGGCGTGGGAGGCTGGGGGGGCGCCACCGGAAGGGGATTCCGGGTGAAGGGGATATGGCTGAAGGGGAGAAAGGGGATGAGGCTGATCGGGTTGTCCGCCTGGTAGTCCTTGAAGGGGGCAGGCTTGCGTGAATAGTCCAGGGACCGGAAGCGATGGATGGTCGTCCGGCTGTATTTGGTCTCCTCGTGGTAATACTCCGCGCAGGAGACAGGCGTATGGTCCAATGGAAATCTCCAGGATTGTTTCCGGCCAGGCCGACATTTTCTCCGGTTCCGCAGGGATCTGCGGCCGAAAACAACGGTCATGCGCCCGTTTTTGGGCTTGTGGTTTCGTTCTGTGATCCATTATACATGGAGCGCGCCCCGTGATCATCTCTTGTGTGAAAAAGGATCCTGACGGGCAAGAGTTCGAAAGCTTCCGGACGGGTTCTTTCGGGGAGGAGCTCCCGAGCATTCAAAAGGTCAAACGGGAGGAGGGGGCGTGTCGTTGTCCGAAGGACTTTAAGCGGGGAGGGCGGAGACGGTGACGAGGCTCCAGAGGTCCGCGTCGCGGCCGAAGGGATGGGAAATTCTCAGACCCTCCGTCTCGAACTCCTGCGCCCCGTTATAGAGAACCAATCCCCCGGCTGTCCTGGGCAGAGCGAGCCTTTGGAAGTTTTCGAGGCCCCGGAGGAAGTCCCGGATGAAGGTTTCGGAGGACTTGATCTCGAGGGGAAAAATCCGCCTGCCCTCCCGGACCAGGAGATCGACGTCGTTTCCCCTGGAATCGCGGGAGAAAAAGAGGTCGGGTCTTCTTCCTCGGTTCAGGGTCCCTTTCACGATCTCTCTCACGACCAGGTTTTCATGGTGCAAATCAAAAGTTGAAGATCTGATTTGTTCAATTTTGAGTCGTTAACCGTTTGAAGCCAGAAGGGGGCGCCCTGTCAGACAGGATTTCTGTCGTCATCTGCCGCTCCAGAGGGAAGGGAAAGGGTCGGAAGGTTCGGGGAGGAGAAGAGGAAGTCCGAAGGGGACTGCATCCATTTTGAAGGAAAAACCCGCCGTTCCATTGACCTCGCGGGCCGGCACCCGTTAGGCTGGTCGGAAGGGCCCTTCGGGGCCAGGGACAACACCTGGGACAAAAACGAAGGATGTCGATGGAAAAGGTGAAGGACTATCTCGATCCCGCATGGACAGCGGTGTTTGATATCGAAGGCTTTTCTGAGCGGATGGGACCCATCCGCCAGACAGTGCGGCCCGCGCTTGTAAAACTGGCGGAGCGGCTCTCAGAGCTCATGACGGAAAGAGGGCTTCCCGTCTTCCCCCATGTGGCAAGCCACATGCGCCGGAGAGTCAATCCTCCCAATGAAACCTGGCTGGCGCTGGGGCCCGCCAAACGGGGGTACAAGGCTTGGGGACACATGGGGGTCTTCATCGGCAAGGGGGGATGCTCGGTCAGGTTCGTGGTGAAGGACGAGGCGGAGGGGCCCAAAAAGGTCCTGGGGCGCTGGTTTCGGGAGGATCCGAAGGCTGTGGCGTGGTTTAGGTCCCACAAAGACGTACAGGACTACGACCAGGTCCATGGGACGGGCCTGGCGGCCCCGCCTCTTCAAAAAAGTCCCAGGGAGATCGGGGAGCGTCTTCTTGGGCTCAAGACGGCCGGGTGCGATCTGGGATGGATTCTGGATTTTGAGACCACGCTCGAAGGGCTGGCCGTCCGCCTCGAAAGCCTCGTTCCTCTTTATCGGGCGGCGAACGGGTCCTGACGGATGACGGTGTCCTCCCGGCCTACGCCGGTGGAAATGACGGTCACCGGGACCTCGATCAGCTCCTCGATGCGGGCGATGTAGCGCTTGGCGTTGTCCGGGAGGTCGTCAAAGCTCCGGACTCCCGCTGTGGGCTGGCTCCAGCCCGGGTGATCTTCATAGATGGGCCGGGCGGCCTCGAGAAGCTCCACCCGTCGGGGAAACTCGTCGACCTTCTTTCCGCGGATCTCGTATCCCGTTGCAATCTTGAGGGTCGGGAGGGCGTCGAGGACATCGATCTTCGTGAGCGCGATTTCTGAAATCCCGTTGATCCGGCAGGCGTAGCGGACACCGGGAGCATCGAACCATCCGCACCGGCGCGGCCGGCCGGTCGTCGCACCGAACTCCTGTCCCTTCTCTCTTAAATACTCCCCCGACTCGTTGATGAGCTCGGTCGGAAAGGGCCCGGAGCCAACCCGGGTCGTATAGGCCTTTGTCACACCCAGGACCCGGTCGATTGCGGTCGGACCGACTCCGGTTCCGGTGAGCGCACCCCCGGCGGAGGAGTTGGAGCTGGTCACGAAGGGATAGGTTCCGTGGTCGACGTCGAGAAGCGTCCCCTGGGCCCCTTCGAAGAGGAGGGCCTTTCCGTCCCGGATGGCCCGATGGAGGGTCAGCGCCGTGTCGTCCATGAAGGGGAGGATGCGGTCGGCCAGGGCCATGGTCTGGGTGTAGATCGTCTCCGCGTCAAGTCCGTGGGTGGTGTAAAGCTTCTCCAGCAGGTAATTCGTTTCGGCGAGGTTCTGCTCAAGCTTTTCCCGGAAGAGGGCCGGATTGGCCAGGTCTCCCAGCCGGATTCCGATGCGGGCCATCTTGTCCACGTAGGCCGGGCCGATTCCCCGGCCGGTCGTCCCGATCCGGCGGGTT
>JAJZGM010000136.1 GCA_021828525.1 Nitrospirota bacterium
GCCCCGGAGGAGGACGGGACTGTCCCCACCCAGATTTTTCGGGATACCGCCCGGACTGTATTAAATGACAACGATTCTCCGGATGTCGGGTTTTCCCGATCCCTCAATCCCTACCGGGGGTGCGAGCACGGGTGCATCTACTGTTTCGCCCGGCCGACCCACGCCTATCTGGGACTTTCTCCCGGCCTCGATTTCGAGACGAAGATCTTTGTCAAAGAGGAGGCGGACCGCCTTCTCGAAAGGGAGCTTTCGAGGAAAAACTATCGCTGCGAGCCGGTCGCCCTGGGAATCAACACGGACGCCTATCAGCCGGTGGAGGAGCGTCTTGGGCTGACGCGGAGGATCCTTGAGGTCTTTGACCGCTTCCACCACCCGGTGACCCTGGTCACGAAGTCGTCTTTGGTGGAGCGGGACCGGGACATCCTGGTCTCCCTCGCCACCCGGAACCTGGTTCATGTCTATCTCTCCCTTCCCACCCTGGATGAAGGACTCTCCCGGGTTCTCGAACCCCGGGCCACTGCCCCTTACCGCCGTCTCGAAACGATCCGGAGTTTGTCTGCGGCAGGGATTCCCGTGGGGGTCCTGGTGGCTCCCGTCATTCCGGTTCTTTCCGACTTCGAACTCGAGGGGATCCTGAAAAAGTCGAGGGAGGCCGGAGCGCAGTCCGCAGGCTACGTCCTTTTACGACTTCCGCTCGAGCTTCGGGAGCTTTTTTCCGAATGGCTTGCCACCCATTATCCGGATTCGGCAAAATCCGTGCTGAACCGCCTGCGGGCCTTTCATGGGGGGAAGCTCTACGACGCAAGCTTCGGTCACCGGATGCGGGGCGAAGGTCTTTGGGCGGATCTTCTCGAACAGCGTTTCCGATCCCAGATCCGGCGTCTGGGCTTCGGATCCATGCCCAGGCTCGATACGACCCGATTTTCCCCTCCGACACGCGTCCCCCGGTCCAGGCTTTTTCCGGACTTCGTTCCCTGATCGGGGAAGATGAGGACAGGAGTCCTAGGGAGACTCGAGAGGGACTGTAAGACGATAATGTCAGGGTGGAATATTTTGCTTCAAATTGAGTTTGCGGAAGTTGCAAGGTGGATTTTGATTCGGGGCCGGGATATAAAGCGTGCCCAATGACGTTTTCTTTGGGGGAGGAATGAGTTTCGGTTATTGCAGTATATGGCGTCCCCAACGGGATTCGAACCCGTGTTACCGCCGTGAAAGGGCGATGTCCTAGGCCGGCTAGACGATGGGGACGTAAGAGAAGTCAGAATGCGGCAAACCTCATCATTATCCTGTAGGCCCCCTTTTAAGTCAACAAGTTTTTCAGGGCGATCCGATGTCGACCCCTCGTTGGATGGTCTGTCCTATCCAGGCGGCTAAAGGACCGGGAGCCGATCCCGGGGTGTTTTCGAGAGGGGAAGGTAGCTTTTATCTTTGATCGAGACAAGGGCGTCCCTAAGGGGCCAGTCGATAGCGATTTCCGGGTCGTTGTAAAGGATTCCGCCTTCATCCTCCGGATCGTAGAAGTCGGTGCACTTGTAAAGAAAGTCGGCTTGTTCGGTGATCACCTGGAAGCCGTGGGCGAATCCTTCCGGAATGTACATCATCAGATTGTTGTCTTCCGACAGGACCGTTCCGAACCAGCGACCGAAGGTGGGAGAGCCGGTCCGGAGATCCACCGCCACATCGAAGACCGCCCCCGTTACGACCCGGACAAGCTTTCCCTGTCCATGGCGCCGTTGAAAATGAAGTCCTCTGGTGACGCCGCGGGAGGAGCGGGAGTGGTTGTCCTGGACGAAGAGCTGGGGAAGACCCAGATGTTCGAAGGTCTTGGCGTGGAAACTCTCCATGAAGAAACCCCGCCTGTCTCCGTGGACTCTGGGGGTCAAGAGGCGAACTCCCGGAAGGGGGGTCTCCTTTACGTCCATTCTCCCTCCTCGAGGGCGACCATCTCCCGGAGATAGGCCCCGTATCCGTTCTTGAGCGAGGCGGCCATCGACAGGACCGCCTCTTTTTCGATGTAGCCCATCCGGAAGGCGATCTCCTCCGGACAGGCCACTTTGATCCCCTGGCGACGTTCGATGACCTCCATGAAGATGGAGGCCTCCAGCAAGGATTCGTGGGTTCCCGTGTCGAACCAGGCCGTCCCCCGTCCCAGCTTCTCCACCGTCAGAAGCTCTTCCTTGAGGTAGAGGCGATTGAGATCGGTGATCTCAAGCTCTCCCCTGGAGGAAGGGGAGAGCGATCTCGCCCGCTCCACGACAGTCTTGTCGTAGAAGTAGATTCCCGGGACGGCGTAGCGGGAGGGAGGCTTCGGAGGTTTTTCGACGATTTCCCGCACTCGTCCATGTCCGTCGAAGGCCAGCACCCCGTAACGCTCCGGATCCCGGATCGCGTATCCGAAGATCAGGGCTCCGCGGGTGAGACGGGCCGCCTTCTGGAGGGATTCGGAGAGGCCGTGGCCGTAGAAGATGTTGTCTCCCAGGACCAGACAGACGGGATGGTCGCCAATGAAGTCGGCCCCGATCAGGAAGGCCTGGGCCAGTCCTTCCGGTTTTGGCTGGACCTCGTAGGTGAGCGTGAGGCCCCACTGGGCTCCGGACCCCAGAAGACGCCGGAAAAGGGGAGTATCTTCCGGGGTGGAGATGATCAGGATCTCCCGGATCCCGGCCAGCATCAGGGTGGTGAGGGAGTAGTAGACCATGGGTTTGTCGTAGACTGGCATGAGCTGCTTGCTCACCGCCCGGGTGAGCGGGTAGAGGCGGGTTCCCGACCCGCCCGCCAGAAGAATGCCTTTCATCGCTCTCCTCCTGGCTCCTTCTGTCGTCCTGTTCCCTGTCGGGAGCCGTCGTAGCGGGTTCTGAGCTCGGTCCACCAGGCGCGGTTCCCAAGATACCATCTCACGGTTTTTTCCAGGGCCTGGCTGAAGGTGTGCGCCGGTTTCCAGGAAAGCTCCGTCCGGGCCCTGGAGGCATCGATTTCGTACCGCAAGTCGTGTCCTGGCCGGTCCGGAACGCTGGTCACAAGCGCCCTGTAGGAGTCTCCGCCGGGGGCCGGATGGATCCGGTCAAGAATCTCCACGATGGCGGAGATGACCTCCCGGTTGGTCCGGGGATTGCCGGCGCCCAGGGCATAGGTCTCGCCCAGCGTTCCCCTTTCGAAGGCCGCGACGACACCGTCGCAGTGGTCCTCGACGAAGATCCAGTCCCGGATGTTGAGACCCTCTCCGTAGACGGGAATGGCGCGTCCTTCAAGGGCGGCGAGGATCACGGTGGGAATGAGCTTTTCCGGGAACTGCCAGGGGCCGTAGTTGTTCGAGCAGTTGGTGGTGACCAGGGGAAGGCCGTAGGTGTGGACATAGGCTCGGGCGAGATGGTCCGAGGCGGCCTTCGAGGCGGCATAGGGGGAGTTGGGCGCGTAGGGGGTCCGCTCGGTGAAGGGCGGGTCGGTGGGGGAGAGCGATCCGTAGACCTCGTCGGTCGAGACGTGAAGGAAGCGGAACCCGCGTTGGGCGCCTGGTCCCTTGAGGTAGCGAAGCGCCTCGTCAAGAAGGACGAAGGTCCCGGTCACGTTGGTTTCGATGAAGGCTTCGGGGTTCTCGATCGACCGGTCGACGTGGCTCTCTGCGGCGAAATGAAAAAGTCCCGCAGGCTGGTACCGGGAAAAGAGGTCGGCCACGGCCTGCCGGTCCCGGATGTCCCCCCGGACAAAAATATGGCCGGGATCGTTTTTGAGGTCGTCCAAATTTGCGAGATTCCCCGCATAGGTCAACCGGTCAAAGGTGACGACCCGGGCCCGGTCCATTGTCCGGATCCTCCGGACGAAGTTCGATCCGATGAAGCCGGCGCCCCCGGTGACGATCCAGCAGTCCTTCTTCCCATCCGTTTCTCGCGTCAATTTCCCTCCTGGGTTTTTGTGAAGCCGCCCCCCTCATTTCATGGCCCCATCATAGCCGATCCGGAAAGCGATGAACAGATTGCCCGGCAAAGGGGGTCTTTCACGGACGGCTGGGAAAGCGGGGACTTGGAGGGGACGGTGGGAACGGGTATGATCGGAGGGGGTGGTTATCAACGCGAGGAGAGAGAGGAAGAATGAGCGAGAGGGAAGGGGAGACACGGTCACCGGGAGAGCATGAGGGCGGGTACGTGGAATGGTTTCGGGAGGCCTCCCCCTACATCCACCGCTTCCGGGGGGAGACCTTCGTTCTTGTTCTGGAGGGGGAGCTCCTCCAGGAGGGACGCATGTTGTCCCTGG
>JAJZGM010000137.1 GCA_021828525.1 Nitrospirota bacterium
CGTGCCTGGGCGACGAGGTCGGGTGTCTTGCTGTGACAGACGGTCACGGTCGCATCCCGGTTCAAAAGGAGAAGGGCCATGGGCTTGCCCACGATCAGGCTCCGGCCAATCACGACGGCGTGCATTCCAGAGATCTTGATTCCGGAGCGGTCGAGAAGGGTGATGACTCCCCGGGGGGTACAGGCGACCAGTCCCGGTTCTCCTGACACGAGAAGGCCTAAGTTGAAGGGGTGGAAGCCGTCCACATCCTTGTCAGGGGAGATCTGGCGCAGCACCTTGTCCTTTGCGACGTGGGAGGGAAGAGGAAGCTGGACGAGAATTCCGTCGATGGCGGGATTTGTGTTGAAGGTGTCGATCGCATCGAGGATCGCTTCGGTCGATGCGGTCGAGGGAAGGTTGATGTCCGGAGCGTAGATTCCGACCCGGTGACAGGCCTTCCGCTTGTTTGCGACGTAAGTGTGGCTTGCCGGGTCGTCGCCCACGAGAATGACGGCAAGTCCCGGAGGACGTCCGGCCTTTTTCGCCAGGGAGGTCACCTTTTCCGCCTGTTCCCCGTGGATTGTTGCAGCAAGGGCCTTTCCGTCCAGAATCTCCGCCATCGTCCTTAGTCCTTTCGCTTGGTTCTGTCGCCTCTTCTTGATTCCCCGCTCAGAATAGCCCATCAGGCCCCTGTTGTTCAAGGTTGGGGGTTCTTCGCAGGCGGAGCGGAAATTTTACTCCCCGTCTGCCTGGATGATAGAATGGGCTTATGTCATCAGACCCGGATCCCGGCCATCCGTTGCCTCCTGCCGGACCTTTTCCCTCCCGTCTCGGCCTGGGAAGCCTGCTCGTTCTCCTTTCCGCGACGGGGTTTGCTGCCAAGGGAATCCTGGCCAAGATGGCCTACCATGAAGGACTCAATCCCTCCACCGTCCTGAACCTTCGCATGCTCTCGGTCCTTCCGGTTTACATGGCCGGCCTGTTCTGGTTCGGACGAAAGAGGCCGGGCTTGCGTCCCGGACCCGGCCACCAGGATTTCTGGAAGATCGTCCTTTTGGGACTTGTGGGATTCGACCTGTCCGCAGTTCTTGACTTCGAAGGGCTCCTCCGGATCGGCGCGGGAGCCGAGCGCCTCGTCCTTTTCCTCTATCCCACCTTTGTCCTTTTCCTGTCGGCCCTTCTGGGGCGCCGGAGGATCGGCCTTTGGGAGATTCTCTCGTCCATCCTGGCCTATGTTGGCCTTGCCGTCATCACGAGCGGGGGAAGGGCCGAAAGTCCCGGAGAGAGGGCAGGGGTCTTTCTTGTCCTTGGGAGCGCCATCTTCTATGCCTTCTACCTTGTGGGGGTGGAACGGGTGGTTCGGCGGGTCGATCCCCTCTACCTGACATCTCTCGTGATGGTCGTCGCGACCTTCGCCATTCTTTCCCAGTCCATCATTTCCGGAACCTTCCACCCCGCCCATGCGAATGAAAGGGCCCTTCTCCTTGTCGGGGCCATGGGGATCTTTTCGACCGCCCTTCCGACCTTTTTCATGACTGTGGGGATCTCTCTCATCGGCGCAAGCCGCGCCTCCCTCCTCTCATTTCTTGGTCCGGTGCTGACCCTTGTCATGGCTGCCATTTTCCTGGGAGAGAAAATGGATCTCCGTGAAGGGGCCGGAACGGTCCTGATTCTTCTGGGGGTTGGGGCGGTCGGCCTTGGATGGGCAGGAGAGTGGTTCAGGAAGAGCGGATGAGGGAGAGGAGCTCCTGGCGTGTCTTGGCGTTTTTCAGGAATATGCCCCGGACAGCGCTGGTGACGACAGGTACCCCCGGTTTCTTGAGTCCCCGCATGGAAAGGCAGAGGTGCTCGGCCTCGAGGATGACCATGGCTCCCTGGGGCGTCAGGGTCTCCATCAGGCAATCGGCGATCTGGCTCGTCATCCTCTCCTGGATCTGGGCCCGGCGTGCGAAAACCTCCACCACACGACCTAAGTCCGAAAGTCCCGTCATCCGTCCGTTGTCGGGAATGTATCCGATGCTGGCGTGGCCGAAAAAGGGGAGAAAGTGGTGTTCGCACATCGAATGGAAAGGAAGCTTTTTCAGAACGATCATCTCGTCGAAACTCTCCCCCTTGATCAGGGAGAGAGTCTCGGAAGGAGACTGGAAAAGTCCGGAAAAAAGATCGGAAAAAAGGATGGCGACCCGCTTGGGGGTCTCCTTGAGCCCGGGCCGCTCCAGATCTTCCCCGAGTCCTTCGAGGACCAGCCGGAATCCCGCCTCGATCTTGTCCTGGTCAACCACAGGCGAACCATCCCTTCTCGGTCACGAGATAGTGGACAGGAACGTCCCCGGGACCGGCCGGAATCCTGGAAACAACCTGTTCCGAGAAGGCAAGCCCTGCCCTGATACCCCGGAGACCGGCCCTGGCCAGCAGCCTGTCATAATATCCTCTCCCGTAACCCAGCCGGTGACCGGCACGGTCAAAACCGACCCCGGGAAGGACAAAAAGATCCACTTCCTCGGGAGATACGGCATTCCGGGTCTCCGGTTCGAGAATCCCGAAGGGGCCGGGGGTCAGGGGGTCGTCCTTTCTCCAGGGACGAAGGACAATCTCTTTCGATTGGCGGAGGGAAGGAAGAAGAAGGGCCAGGTCGGGAGAGTGTTCCTCAAAAAGTCCGGAAATGACGGGACGGGTATCCATCTCGCTCCCGAAGGAGAGGAAAAGGGCTATTGTGAAGGACCCCTCCCGGCCCGTCCGGATTTTCCGGATCAGAGAGAGAGCATGTTCCCCCGCAATCCGGGAATGCCGCTTGCGTTCGTCCTTCGGAAGGGCATCCCGGCGAGCCACGAGCTCTCGCCGCATCTCTTTTTTTTCCCGGGTCAGAAGGGATTCCCGGGTCAGGACAAACTCCTCAGGGCTCACGGGAGGAGATCTCCTGTCGTGCGAGTTTGGCCGAAACCACCGGAATGCGCGATTCCGGATGAACGTTGATGTAATAGGCCACAATTCCCCGATAAAGGGCCAAGGCCGTCTCTTCTCGGAACCGGGAGGAATCCATCAGGCGAGCGTCGGTTTTGTTTGAAAGAAAGTTGACCTCGGTCAGGACGGCGGGCATTGTGGTTCCCATGATGACATAGAAGGGTGCCTGGCGGATTCCGAGATTCCGGACAGGGTAGTTTGTCCCCAGGGTGTGGGCCAGATTGTCATCGATCTCCTGGGCAAGTTCCCAGGAACGTTTTTTCTTGTGGTTGATCTTCAGGGTCAAAAGGATCGCTGACAGATCGCCCCGGGAGACTCCCAGGGCGCTGTTTTCCCGCTGGGCGATTCTCTGGGCGCGGGCATCGCTGGAATGAAGGTTCAGGAGAAAGGTCTCAAGTCCGCGAACACCAGGGTCCGGATCGGCATTGGCATGGACGGAGAGGAAAAGATCACCATGACTCTCATTGGCGATGCGGGTCCGGTCGGGCAGGGAGACGAAATGGTCGTCGGTTCTTGTCAGGATGACCTGGAAGCGCGGATCACGATCAAGAATCTTCCGCAGTCGCTTCACGATGTCCAGCACCAGTGTTTTTTCACAGATCCCGCTCAACGAGGTCGTTCCGCAATCCCTTCCCCCGTGTCCTGCATCGAGAACGACACGAAAAGGCCTGCCTGAAGCTGGAAAACCCGATGCCAGGAGGGGTGGGCGGGATTTTTCGACTGACGGAACGGAGCCCGACGGTGCGGAATGAGGGGACAGGGGCTTGTAAGAAGGACCCAGGGCTGAAGGAAGCGGTTTTCCGGGGATCACAATTTTGCGGCTGTGTTTGCCGGCGGAGCTTTTTTGGACCTCTCCGGGGTGCTTTTCGCCAGAGATTGCAAAATCCATCACGATTCTGTGGGGACTTGAAAGAATGAAAACCTTTGGGGGGGGAACAGGATGGACGAACCGGAGGGAAAGCCGTGTCGTCCGGTCCGAGGGTTCATAGCTGATATTGATCTCGGAAAGATATTTCCGAAAGGAGGGTGTCCGGACGACCAGTGATCGATGGACGCCTGCTCCCGGCATGACTCCGATCAGGCCGACCGAGGGGCGGGCGGTTGTTGTCCCGGACAGGACCGGACGGTCCGGCCGGCGGTCCAGGGTGAGGACAATTCTTACCGTGTCGGGGTGAAGTCCGACCCTTACCTTCTCGATGAAGGAGAGATCGTCCGCCTTGGCAGGCAGGACA
>JAJZGM010000007.1 GCA_021828525.1 Nitrospirota bacterium
CACCGCGAGCGGTAGCAGGGCCATGGCATTGGCAAGATGCGTCATGAGAAGGGGAACGATCCGGTCGGAAAGGGCCTGGACGAACCGCTCCTGGCAATCTCCCGTGGCCTTGAGGGCCCGGTCGAGCACCAGAAGTCCGTTTTCGGCCGATATCCCGGCAACCAGGACGAGGCCCACGAATGAGGACAGGTTCAGGGAATGGTGAAACACGACAAGGGCCAGGAGCGCCATGTCCACGGAGAGAAAAACTCCGGCCAGGAGGAGAAAGGGAGGGGCAAGGCCCCGGACCAGGGCAAAGATCACACCCGTCACCAGGAGGACGGCGAAAAGGAGGGCCAGGGTCAGATCGCTGAAGCTTTTTTTCTGCCAGGTGGCATAGCCCCCCAGATCGACCCAGACGGACGGGGGAAGGGAGAGGGACGCCAGGGCGTGGTTGATCCGGGCTGAGACCGTCCCGAGGTCGGATCCCGACAGGCGCCCCGACACCGAAATGACCGGAGCCAGGTTCAGGTCGTCAAGCTCGGAGCGTTCGGGCTCTTCCGACCATCGGGTGATCCGGGAGAGGGGAATCAGGCCGGTCGGAGTCTCGACGGGAAAATGGCGGATCCCTTCGAGGGTCCGGAACGGCTCGGGCGATTCCATGACCCGGACAGGCCGGGGAATCTCTCCCTCCATGACCGTTGTCACCGGACGCCCCCAAAGTCCTGTCCTCAAAGAGTCGATGACCTCTCGGGGCGTCAGATGGTAGGAGGCGGCCAGCTCGTTGTCGATGTGAATCCGGGAGGCCGGAGGAACGGGGCGTTCACTCCGGGCCACATCGACCACACCCGGAATCCCCTGCAAAAGCGTGATCACCCCGGGAACGGCCTTTTCCATGCGGCTCCGGTCCGAGCCGTGGATGCGCACAACGACCGGGGCTTCCGTCCCGATCAGGTCGTTTAGCATGTCTTCGAGAATCTGGGGGAAATCCACCGAAAGCTCCGGCTCGGATTTCCGGACAAAACTCCGGACCTGGTCGATGACCTCAAAGACCGTCCGGCGGCGGTTGTCCGAGAGGCGGACGATGATGTCCCCCTTCGTCGGCTCGGTGATGTAGAACCCCATCTCCGCCCCCAGCCTCCGGGAGGTCGAGACCACCTCGGGAAGGGTGTGCAGGAATTTTTCGATACGGGAGAAGGCACGGTCGCTGTCGGCCAGGGAGGTTCCCGGAGGGGCGTGGATATCGATCAGAAACGCCCCCTCGTCCATTCGCGGCATGAAGTTCGTGGCCAGGTCATGGCGCAGGAGGAACAGGGAGGAGGCAAAAAAAAGGAAAAGGGCCGCAAGCACTCCCCACCTCGGGAGACGAAAGACCCGGCCGAGAAAGCGCTTGGCAAAGAGGGGATTGGCGTTTCCCCTCTCCGCCCCGAGGAATGACGGGGTCACGAAGAGGTTGACGGCAAGGGAGAGGAGAAGGAGAAAAAGGAGCGTCAGGGCCAGCGGCATGAAAAAGGCGCCCGCCAGTCCGCCGAGACCGAAAAGGGGAACCAGGACGACCAGCGAGGCCAGCGAGGAAAAGAGAAAGGGACGCAGGAGAGCAGGAAGTCGGGACCCCCCTTCGAGGACCACGACGAAGTCGTCGATGACCAGCCCTGTCCCGGCCGCCAGCCCTCCCAGCGTCAGAAGGTTGATCGACTGGTGGAAGAGGGAGAGGAGCCCCAGGGCCAGGACAAGAATCATCGGAACGAAGGTGGCCACCAGGACAAACGGGCGGATCCTCCGGAGGAAGATCAGGATCACGGCAAAGGCGACTCCGATTCCAAGCGCCAGGGCCACCGAAACATGGAGGATCGCCTGGCCGATCACATGGCCCTGGTCGTAGGTCACCCGGCTTTTGACCCCCGGTGGCAGGAGGTGGTCGAAGGTCCTCTTTCCGGACTCGATCCTGGAGACCACCGCAAGGGCGTTTTCCCTGTGGGCCCGAAAGACATTGAGAAGAACCGCCGGTTTTCCGAAGGCACTCACCCGGACCATGCGATCCGCGGGACGTATCCCGTAGCGGACCCTGGCCACCTGGGAGAGGGGAAGCGGGGCCGGTCCGGCTCCGGAGAGAAAGACCCGACGGACCGTGTCAAGACCTGACAGGGCATTGTGGACCTCGAGCAGGAGGATCTGGTGGTACTCCGAGAGACGGCCCACCACCCCGATCCGGTTGTGGTCGGAAAGGGAGGCCAGGACATCCTGCATCCTCTTGCCGGCGCTGGCCAGTTCGTAGGGATTGACCTCGACATGGACCTCCCGTCCCTGCCCCCCCACGATCTCGACCTTCCAGACACCCGGGACGTTGACGAGGAAAGGGAGAAGCCGGTACCGGGCCAGGTCGGTCAGCTCGGACAAGGAGCGCGTGGAACTCGTGAGGGCGATCTGATAGACGGGGGTATCGGCCGAGATCATCCGTATGGCGCGGGTTCGGCTTCCGGCAGGCAGATCGGGCAAAACACGGCCGAGAGCCTGGTTGACCCGGGACAGGGCCAGAACCATGGGGGTCGTCCATGAAAAGCGGACAAAGAACTCGGAAGATCCCCGGGAGGTCCGGGAGCGGACTTCCCGGACCCCGGTCACCCCCCGGAGGGCCATGGAAACCGGGCGGGTGACCCTCACCTCCATCTGGGAGAAGGGGAGATCCCGCGTCGACACGATCACCGAGATTCTGGGAAAGTCGATGGAGGGATAGAGGGCGACCGGAAGGGTCAAAGCCCTCGCTCCCGCGAGAACGGTCAGGATCAGGAGAACCAGAAGGGCGGTCAGACGATTTCGTCTGAGGAAGCGCAGCATTCGATCCGCGCCGTTTCCGTGGATCATCGTCTGGATGGTCGCAGGGGGATGGGAGGGCTCATGAGCTCCATGTTAACGGGAGTGACGGAAATTGACAATCAAGACAGGAAGCCCCTTTTGCCAGAAGGGGACATCACCGGGAGAGCGGGTCAGGAGCTTTGAGGACAGCCCCCTTCAGGCCGGCTGCTCCATCTCATTATGCGACAGAGTCCTTGAAGACCTGGCCTTCGACAATGTCCTCCGGAGCGGAACCGACTTTTTTTTCACCTTGGCCGTCATGGTCCGGGGGGAGTCAAGGGTCGCCCAGACTTCCACGATTCCCTTTCCGAAACGGTCCTCCTCCCTGGCAAGGGAGGGAGTCTCGATGAGGATGGAGGGACGGACCTCCGTCCTCCCCCGTCCGACCTCATCCGGAGCCACGGAGACACAATCTCCCGGATGAAGGCCGGTCAGGCTCCGGGGCTCAGGATTGCCAGTGACGACCATGGCACTTCTGAGCCTGTTCGGATCGCCCCGGAAGAGCGACCGGACACTTCCGAGGGACAGGATGCGGCCGGTCGGAGCCTGGCACAGGGGACGACCCGACGGGGAGAGCCTGGTCTCCCGGATGAGAAGAGCGACCCTGCGGCGTCCCGGGTGACGCAGGACCTTCATCACCACTCCTCCGACGATCTTTCTCACGATATGCCGCGACTGATCCCCTTCCTCCTCGATCGCCATCACGGTCCCTGTCTCCGTGCTCTGACATGCCGCCAGCGCCATCCCCAGGCTTACGAGAAGCCCTGAAAAAAACCTTCGACCGAATCTTCTGTCATATCCCATGGCGAACCTCCCGGACCGGAATTCTCTTCAGGACGCATTGATTCCCTCAAATGATTCATCGCAATAAGGATGCCATTCCTTATTCATCGCGATTCCAGGCCCTCTTCCCCCGATCCCTCCGAGAAAGACAATACAAAAGACGCTAAACATAGACATTAATGTTCACATTTGGCCAAAGATGAAGGACCAAGACCCGTCCCTGAATTTCGTGGAGCAAGCCGGAAACCCTCGGAGGCCTCGATCTCCCCTCGGGATCGCCAGCCGGTTCCTCCCTTTCTCCGGAACCGGTGAAAGGGAAAGAGACTCCGGGACGAGACTTCACGGAACCTGTCAGGCGAGGTCCGACCCCTCCTTGCGAAAACAGTTTCTTTCCGGTTCCCGTTCGGCTATAATCCCTCTCTTGAGTACGTTGGGTCCCATCGTCTAGTGGCCTAGGACGCTGGCCTCTCACGCCGGAAACACGGGTTCGAACCCCGTTGGGACCACCAACAGACGCCAGGGAATCCCGTGACATCTTTTTTCCCCTCCTCCATCCAGGCCATCCTCTACGATTTCGACGGAACACTGGCCGATTCCTTTCTCCCAATTCGCCGATCCTTCAACCACATGCTCCGCCATTTTGGCCATTTCCGGGAGCTGTCGGCCGAGGAAACCCTGGCCCTTGTGGGGGGGCCCCTTGAAGATTCCGTCGCCCGGCTTCTCCCGCAGGACCAGGTCGTGGCTGGAACTTCGATCTTTCGCGACCATTACGAAAAAATCTATCTTGATTTGACCAAACCCATGCCGGGGGCCACGGACCTCCTCAGGACGATCTCCAAAAGAGGACTTCCCCAGGGAGTTGTTACCAACAAGCTTGGAAGGTCGGCCCGGGAACTTGTCCGCCATCTGGGCTGGGACCGGCATCTCCCCCTCTGTTTCGGAGAGGGGGACGGACTCCCCCTCAAGCCGGACCCCGCCATGATCCTCGCGGCATCAGAGGCCATGGGAATCTCGCCGGGGAGCCTTCTTTTCGTGGGAGACTCTCCCTTCGATTTCTCCGCGGCCCGCAAGGCCGGAAGCCGGATCTGTCTTTTGACGACAGGAACCCACCGCCAAAGCGAGCTCTCCGGGCTTGACCCGGATCTCCTCTTCGACAGCCTCGATGAACTTGGAGTCTGGATCAGGGAACCTGGTACGGTCCGGTAAATCCGGGGGTCATGACGGGGAAAGGCGAGCCTCCCATGAGGGAGGTCTCCGGAACCCAGGTATGGAGGGATTGAACGTCGAGGGTCACGAGACGAAGGGTCCGGCCACTGTCGGTGAGGGCCGGCCTTTTCATGCGACGGACCGTTCCGATGACCGTGATCCGCTGTCCGTCCCTCAGGGCGGAAGGGTCGACAGGATAGGGAAAAATCAGAAGAAAGAGTCCGGAGGTCGTATCAGGAGCCTCCGGCCTGAGAAACCGGTCCAGCGGAGCCGGTTCGAGCTGGACATAGGCCCGGGTGGTCCGGTTGTCGAGGTGGACGGTTCGTCCGCCGACGACGACCTTCTGGCCTTCGAGATTGCGGTAATTGTGCAGGATGGCGCTGTAGGTGAGCGTCGTGTCGGTTCCGGAAAGCTGACGCTTGGTAAATGTCGGGGGATTGAACAGGTCGCATCCTCCGGTCATCAGGAGGACGGGGATCAGGGCGAGAAGGAGCCTCACGAGCCGCCCCCTCCCGAGTCCGGTCATTTTTTCCACCAGTCCAGGTTTCCGGTGATCACGTATTTTCTGAAAAGATCAAAAATGATGAATCCCAGAAACCCGAACTCGAGGATTGTAAAAATCCGGAAGAAGATCCCGAGAATTTTCGCCCTCCGCGGAGTAAACTCGAGGGGATCAGGGTCGCCCCCCCCGGAATCCGGCTTTTTTCCCCCGCTCTCATTGTCCAAAAAACACCTCCCCGTACCTCATGTGGGATCTGCCATTCCCAAAAGATTCTGGTTCAGGGCCCCCAGCCAGTAAACCCTGCGGTTGGCATCCGGCAACATGACGAGATCAATCCTGCGATGGTTGAAGGAAAAGCTGAAATCGACCTCACCGGGTATGCCGAAGCGGGACGACTCCCCCGTCTGGTAGGGGGCCTGGACCTGGAAGTCGGAGACGACCGATCCGGCTTCATTGATTCTTCCCGCCAGGGAGACGGTCTGTGAGGCCCGGTCGAAGCCGATCCGCCCTTCGAGGGCGAATGGACCGTCCACTAGAAGACTCCCGGCCAGGGCCATCCGGTAGCTCTTCGCCGGATAGCGATAGAAGGGCTTGGGGTAGGGAAGAAAGATTCCCACTCCCCGAGTGTGGTCCGATCTGAGCTCAAAGAGCCCCGAATCGCCCCTTCCTATTATTTTAAATTCCTGATCTTTTCCTTTCAACCAAAGGGTGGCCCGGAGGTTTCCGAAAAAGTCCGGAGGGGACACCCCCCGCAAAAGGTCCTTTCTCTGGACAACGCCGTTGACCAGGGAAACGGGATGGTAATAGTGGTCGGGAGTCCGGAATGGCACCGGCCCCACCACAGAGATGGTTTCGTTGAGAAGGGACCGGTAGGCATTGAGAAGTACCAGCCGGGGGATCCAGAAGTCCCGGGGGGGAGGGGCCACATCCAGAATCCAGAGGGGAGGTTCCAGGACCGAGGCATCCTCCGACGGCACGAAGGCCGCCCTCCGGAGCCGGCAGGCCGAGAGGTCGCGAAATTCGACAAACCCCCGGACGGTCCGCCGCGACCAATGATTATTCCTGCGGGTTTCAATGATGGCCGAAAGGGGAAGGACGGCGGACTTCCGGGAGAGGTCGAATCCGGGGGGCCAGTTTTTTTCGATCCGGATACGCAGGATCGGAGCGGGTTTACGCCCCCGACCCATCGCCACTGCCCGAACATTCAGGTAGCGGGTGGTACATTCGATCGGGGAGACGAGAAGATGGGGGTAGACAGCGGCATCCATCATTGAGGTGCGATAAAGGGATCCGGGATCCGAAACAGCGGGCATGGTCCTGGAAAGAGAGGCGCAGGAAGAAAGAAGCAGGAGGAGTCCCAAGGATAGAGTCCCGAAGAGGAGAAGGGAAAGACGTTCCTGTGCACGACTGAAAAAACACGTCCTTCTCTTCCCGGTCTCCGGCCCTGTTTTCATCACCAGTATTGAACCCTGTCCTGTCGTTGTGGTATGACTATCCCGCAAGAACTTGGAATTTCAGAACGATTTATCCCGACAACCAATAAAACTGGAGGATTCCATGGCCCCCATTTCCCCGGCCGATTCCGCATCCGTCTCCCCCCGAGCCGGTGGCGGACGATTGATCGTCGCCTTCTTTGGCCTTTCATTTCTCGGACTTGGAGCCTGCGCCCAGACCAATGCCTTGATCGGCAATCACCAGAACGCGGCCTTCAACTATCGGGCTTCAGCCCAGAACTCCGAAAAATCCGCCAAAAAGGAAGCGGATCTCCAGAACCACATTGTCGCTGCGATGAAGTTTATCGATGCCGCCAGGAGCCGGCTCTCCTCGGCCCAGGAATATCAGAAGATCGGGAATCCTGTCTGGGCCAAGAACATGTTTGACAAGAGCATTGAAGACCTCACCACCGCCGCAAACGAGATCAAGTCCGCCCAGTCTCCCCTTTCAAACTAGGTCGTCCGGCTGACCCGGGGATTACCGCCCCCGACGTTCAAATCGGCGTTTTTTGCTTGATCCCCGGGTCTCTGAAAGGTTGGACGCCTCCTCCTCGAGAACGAAGTCGCACCTGAGCCGCTGGAAGTCGACCTTGGCGACTGTCACCCGGACGGCATCCCCTACGGAAAAGGTTCGCCCCGTCCTTTCCCCGCGAATCTGGTGCCGGTCTTCCCTGTAGACGTAATAGTCATTTCCAAGCTGACTGATGGGGATCAGCCCTTCGACAAAGAACGGGACAAGCTCGACAAAAATTCCGTAGGAGGCGACTCCGGTGATTCGCCCGTCGAAACTCTCCCCGAGATGCCGGGACATGAACCGGACCTTCTTGAAGTCGATCGCCATCCGTTCCGCTTCCGTGGCTTTGCGCTCCTTTTCGGAACAATGCTGGGCCACCCTGGAAAGGGGGGCCGGAAGAAGGGCCTCCTTCCCTTGAGGGGAGGAGAGAGCCAGAAGCCTGTGAACCACAAGATCGGGATATCGCCGGATGGGGGAGGTAAAATGGGTGTAATCCGAAAAGGCAAGTCCGAAATGTCCCATCGGTCTCTCGTCATAGCGGGCCTGTTTGAGGGAGCGGAGGACCGCATAGTGGACAGGATGCTCGACGGGGGTTCCCTTGGTCTTTTCGAGAATCAGGGAAAGGTCCTTCGGAGTGACGGGATCGGGGCGACCAACGGTGATCCCCAGGGAGTCCAGAAACTTGTAGAGGTTGTCGATCCGCTCCGGAGCCGGAGACTCATGGGCCCGGAAGATCGCCGTTCCCAGGCGCTCCGACAATCGTTGGGCCACGAGAGTATTTGCCAGCAGCATGAATTCTTCAATGAGCTGATGGGACAGGTAGCGGGGAGAGCGGAGGATGTCGACAGGCTCACCCCTCAGATCCAGGACGATTTCGGGCTCGGGGAGATCGAAGTCGAGACTTCCCTTGGCCATCCGGCGTTTCCGGAGAAGCTGCGCCACGGCCCACATCTGTTCCAAAAAGGGTGTCCAGGACCGGTAACCTTCCGACGGGTCACCCGAGAGAGCCCGGTGAACCTCGGAGTAGGTCATGCGCTTTCTGCTCCTGATGACCGACGGGGTCACCGACCAGGAGAGGACGGAGCCGTCCCTGTCGATCTTCGCGAACACCGTGCGGGCCAAACGATCCTCGTCAGGATTGAGGGAGAGGACCCCGTTTGAAAGGACCTCCGGAAACATCGGAAGAACCCTGTCCGGAAAGTAGACACTCGTGGCCCGGTCAAAGGCCTCACGGTCAAGAGGAGAGCCCGGGAGGACATAGGTCGACACATCGGCGATATGAATCCCCAGTGTCCATGTCCCGTCGGGAGCCGGCACAAGGGAGATCGCATCATCGAAATCCTTGGCTGAATCCCCGTCGATGGTCACGATCTCGAGAGAGCGCAAGTCTTCCCTACCCCCGTCCGGGACGATCGGCACTCCGGCGGCCCGCTCATTGGCGACCTCTTCCACTTCCTGGGGAAAACTGACGGGAAACCCGAAGGAGGCGATGACAAGATCGGTGTCGATGGCCGGGTCACCGTCGATCCCAAGGACCGAGGCGATGCGGCCGGAAGGAACGGCCGCCACATCCGGATAGGACGTCAGATGAAGGACCACAAGCGTTCCGTCTCCCTCGGGGAGGGGGGGAATCGGCTCTTCGACCCGAAAAAGCTGCCGGATTCTCGCATCTCTCGGACGGACAAACAGTCCCCCGTCCGTTTTCAGGAGGAGACCGGGAAAATCGGTCCGCCCATGGGCCAGGACATGCGATACAACGCCTTCCCGCCGCCCCCTGGAATCCTCTCCCATGATATGGCAGACAACCGTGTCTCCATCGATGGCGCCCGCAAGGAAATGCGCGGGCACAAAGACATCCTTTTTCCCTTCCGGATCGATGACAAACCCGTAGCCGTCCCGGTTGGCATCGAGACGTCCCGTAAGGGAGGGAAGGCGGGACGGATCGGCAAGGCGGCCGTCAGGAAGCCGCAGGACTGATCCGGTCCGGACAAGCCCTTCGAGCTCTTCTTCGGCGGCTTTTCTCAGGTTGCGGTTTTTCTTCGGAATCAGACGACGAAGAAGAAGATCGAGAGACACAAGGGTTTCAGGAGATGAGGCGAGTTCCGCGACAATCCGTTCGGCCCAGGTGGATATGACTTCGGTGGATGCGGCCAGGGGTTTAAGGTCGGCCCCAGGAGTACCCCCACCGGGCCTCCGCCTCCGCCGTCTTTTCTTTTTTTCAGGCAATTCCAAGATTTTCTCCAACCACGATCGACAGAATCTCCCGCCGGGGAAGATTCCTCCATCAGATAAAGTATTGTTCAGGCCTGATATCCTACCACACGGAGCCAGGAGTTAAAAGTTATTTTTTTCAGAGGGACTTGATATGCCCAAAGAATCTTAATACAATTTACCAGTTTGCACGCATTAAGGAGTTTCGGTTGATTCTGCCGCTGTCCCCAGTTACCGTTTGTTGCTGATGAGCCGAGACCCGTCGGGCACCATCATCGATCAGTGCCAACAACAAGAGGGATTCCGCCGGCAGCAGAAAGTTTGCAAGGAAGCAAAGGAGGCAGATCCGGGGGGAAGAGTGCCATTTATCGTTTCATAAGGGTCTTTGCAAAAACGAAACTTGGGACAAACTCATTTAAGGAGGAATGAATGAAGGGTTTAAAAAAAGGTTTGCTGAGCCTCATGCTTCTTTCAGCCCTTGGCTGGACGGTCACTCCGCTGTCAATGGGAATTGCCCTGGCGGATAATGCCGCACCGGCGACTCCAGCGGCGAAGACGGCACCGGCCAAGGCTCAAGCTAAAAAGCCGGTCGCCAAGAAGAAGGCGGCAAAGAAGCATGTGCGAACCGCACACAAGGGTGCTCCAGTATTCGTGGGATCCATCTCGCACATCGACATGAACGCCTCTCCCATGACCATCACTGTGGTCAAGAACGCCGGGAAAAAGTCAGAATTCGTCTTCGGCGGGGATCTTTCTTCAAGGACTGTGGTTTTCAAGGGCCGGAAGAAGGTCGGCATGAGCGCCCTCCAGGAGGGACAGAGGGTTGTCCTCCGGTATCACCGGACTCATGAATCCATTGCCGTGACGGCCATTCACATCCGTTAAGAAGGACAAAACTGAACATCTGACTCCTGACCCAGCGGTGAGGGATCAGAAAATCAAAAATTCGCTGCGGCGAAAAATCAAGAAAGAAGGAGATTCTGATGAAATTCGGTCAATCCAAGGGTTTGCTGGCTTTGGTCGTTGCGGGCGTACTGGGCCTTGCGGGATGCGCCTCCTCCGGTGGTGCCAACTCCGGATCCACCGAGAGCACCCAGGCCACGGCTCCGGCTCCAGCTCCGGCCACTGAAAACAATTCCATGGCTTCCCAGTCTGTCTCCGAGATGGATCCCCTCAAAAAGGATGTCCGTTTCGGCTTCGACCGGGCCATCCTGACCTCCGAAGACCGGGCCATCCTCAAGAAGGATGCCTCCATTCTCAAGGCCCATTCCGGAGTCAAGGTCGTCATCGCCGGCCATGCCGACGAACGCGGAACCGATGCCTACAATATCGTTCTCGGTCAGAAGCGCGCCAAGGCCGCCCGCATTTATCTCATCCGGCTCGGGGTGTCCGCAAGGAGGATCCGGATCGTCTCCTATGGCAAGCGGGAGATTCCTGACTATTCCATTTGCTCCGACCACAATGAATCCTGCTGGTCAAAGAACCGGGTTGCCCATTTCATGAAGATCACCATGTAATCCGGCTTACCGTTTTTTGTCAGCTCCACAAAGACGGGAGCCCCTCCGGGCCCCGTCTTTTTTTGTCTCTTTTCTCCGATCGTGCTATATTCCCCCGTAATTTCGGACTTTGGATCAACGACCGGAACCATACTGACAAAGGAGCCCGGAATGCCCTTTTTCCCAGGAATTTCAAGAAGCCGGTCTGAAGGCGTTCGAATCGGGGCAGCGACAGTGTCCCTTCTCTTCGCGTTTTCCATGACGGCCGGGTGTGCAAGCAGGCCCCCCACGGCCTCCATGGCTCCCGGACCGACAATAGACCATGGTTTCCCTGGGGTGTCCGTCTCGGGAGGGGAATCCCAATGGCCCCGGATTCATGGCCCCGAGGCAGAAAACAGCCACCGCATCTATACCGAAGTTCCTCCTCCGGCCCCTTCGCCGCCCCAACCCCCCTCTCCCCCCAAAAAACCGCCTGGGCCCCTCCAGAAAACCGTATATTTTTCTTTCAATAGCGCAAGGCTGTCCTACTGGGACGAGGTTGTGCTCGACAGTCTGGCCCGGGAGCTGAAAGGAAGGCCTTATCGGGTCCTGTGTCTCCACGGATCGACCGACCCCACAGGATCGGAAGCCTACAACAAAAAACTTGGTTTCCGAAGAAGTCTTGCGGTCAAGCGCTATCTCATCTCCCGCGGGATCCCGGCCAAAAAACTTCGGGCCCTCTCCTGGGGAGACCGAAAGGCCAGGCTGTTTTCCGCATGCCGCCGAAAAAGCCCCCTCTGCCATTCCCAGAGCCGGTCCGTCCGGATCGAAATCATGGGGGAGAAGGGTGCCTCCTTGCCTTGATCCACCGGATCAGGAGGTAGATTGTCGGGAAGGAGAGGAGGAAGGCCCCCAGGGCAAAAAGCCCCGATCCGACGACAAAGGGATAGAGGACAATCTTGACCTGAGCGAGAATGGCCTCTTTCGGCATTCTGGAAAGTGCCCGGATATTGGGGACCTGCACCGGGACATTGAGAATCAGGGCCCCGATCTTGATTTCCGCCAGATAGGCGGGGAGAAAGACTGGAACGAAGGTCCAGGGGTTGTTTGTCCATGACCCAAGAAGCCCGATCGGGAGAGAAAGCCGGAAGAGATAGGCCAGGAATGCCACGAGAATACTGTGGAAGCCGAATGGGGGAAGAAAGGCCGAGGCAAAACCTGTCGCAAAGGACAGGGCGTCGCGTAGAGGATCGTTCGAACCTACGAGAAGGTGAATGACCTTCTTCTTCCATCCCTCCGGGCCGGGCCCCTTCCCTTTTTCGGGTAGCACACTCTTGTCAGGAGACGGTGTGGTCAAAACCTCTCCCCTTGACTCTTTTCGTGGCTTCGCCCGAAAACATGACGGCCGGCCTTGGGGCTTTTTGCGCCCTCCCCACGTAATGAAGGCCTTCCTCGGAGCCCTTGAGGAGCACGGTCCGGGCCCAGTCCAGGAAGGCCTCCTCTCCCTCCTTCCTGACACCCAGGAGGATATCGTAGTCTTCCCCGCCCGTCCAGACGAGGGTCTCCGGGTCCTCACCCAGGAGTCTTGACCAGTCCCGGATTTCTTCTGTCACAGGAAGGGAGTCGACCCGGATGGACAATCCGGAGGCCATCGACAACTCTGATAGGGAGCGCTCAAGGCCGTCGGAGCTGTCGATGGTCGCCACAACCTCCGGCCGGAGGGCGAGCGCCTGCCCCTCCGCCAGAAGCGCCCGCGGACGACGGAAGGCCAGTCGCGCCGGACCGAGAGCCTCGCTCGTCACGCCCTTTGCAAGGGACAAAAAACCCGCCCTGGCCCGGCCCGGACGCCCCAGAAGATAGAGGGCATCCCCCTCGGAGAGGCCCGACCTCGGGGGGAAAACTCCTCCTGGGGCTGTCCCGAGAAGGGTCATGACAAAATTCCATCGCCCGGGATCCCGGGACAGGTCTCCCCCGACAAGAGAAAATTTATAGGTCCGGCAGGCCTCTGCGATCCCGCGGTAGACCCCTCTCAAAACCTCCGGATCGTAATCGGCCGGAAGTCCGACGGCGATGACGCCCGTCCAGGGGGCTCCCCCCTTGGAGGCGATATCGCTGACATTGACCGCAACCAAGCGGTATCCCACGGACTCCGGATCGGTCCATTCCCACCGGAAATGGACATTTTCCCGCTGACTGTCGGTTGTGACAAGAAGGTTCCGCCCCGGAGGCGGAGAAAGGAGGGCGGCATCGTCCCCAATGCCGGCCAGGACCCCTGTCGAAGGGATTCCAGCGAGAATCAGGGAGAGCTCCCTAATGAGATCAGCCTCCATCAGTTCCCTTCATACCTCTTCCGGATGTTCGAGGAGTTCGACCAGAAATTTCCGGAAATCCGGTCCGAGTTCTGGGTTCTTGAGACCATACCGGACCGTGGCCCTCAAAAATCCCCCCTTGTCACCCGTGTCATATCTCCGTCCCTCGATTCTGACTGCGTAAACCGGTCGATGGGAGGCCAGGGTGACCAGCGCATCGGTCAGCTGGATCTCGCCCCCCACGCCCGGCTTCTGGTTTTCCAGGATCGAAAAGATGTCCGGGGTGAGGATGTATCGGCCAATCACGGCCCACCGGCTCGGAGCCTCCTCAACCCGGGGTTTTTCGACCAGGGAATCCACACGGAAGAGACCCTCCCTGATCTCCTGGCCACGGATGATTCCGTAATGGGAGACCTCCCCGGGCGGAACCTCCTGGACTCCGATCACGGGAGCATCGAATTCCCTGGCGACATCAAGAAGCTGGGCCAGGGCAGGACAGCTTGCATCGATCACCTCATCGGCCAGAGCCACGGCAAACGGCTCCTCCCCCACGAGGTTTCTGGCGCAGAGAACGGCATGTCCCAGACCCAGGGATTCCTTCTGGCGGGTATAGACCACCTCCGCCATGAAGGAGATCCGCCGAATGTCCTCGAGAAGTTTCATCTTTCCCTTCTCGCGCAGGACATCCTCGAGTTCGTAGGAGATGTCGAAATGGTCCTCGATCGCCCTCTTCCCCCGACCGGTCACCATGATGATCTGACTAACCCCCGAAGCCACCGCCTCCTCGACGGTATACTGGACGACGGGTTTGTCGACCAAGGGGAGCATCTCCTTGGGGGAGGCCTTCGTCATCGGCAGGAATCGGGTGCCGTGTCCGGCAAGGGGAAATACCGCCTTTCGGAGGTCTTTCATTCGACATTTCCTTTCTTCTGAAATTTCGCAGCCTTCATGATCCGGGGCAGCAGTTCTTCGAGGGCTTGTTCTGTTTCCTCTTCGGTCAGAAGACCGGAAAGGATGAAATCGGCCCGGGAAGATCGGTCGGCGCGTTTCATCTGGGAGGCGATCCGCCGGTCCGCCTCCTCCCCGGTCAGACCGGACCGCCGCATGAGGCGTTCCTTCTGGACCTCCTCGGGCGCATCGACGACGATCACCGCATCCATCTCCCGATCAAGCCCCCTCTCGAAAAGCAGGGGAACCTCATAGACGACAAGGGGCTTTCCGGCAAGTAGGGCCTTTTGCCGCAGAAATTCGGCATGGACCCGGGGATGGATAATTCCCTCGAGGGTGCGACGCTTTCCGGAATCGGCGAAGACGATCCGGCCCAGCAGGATCCGGTCAATCTCTCCGTCGACTAGGACCTCCGGAAAAATTCGAATCACTTGCCTGTAACCCTCCGTTCCCGGACGGATCACATCCCGGGCCAGCCGGTCAGCATCGATCACGGGGATCCCCCTTCGCCTCATCAGGGAGCCGACGAAGGATTTGCCCGAGGCAATCCCCCCCGTGAGGCCGACGGTGATCACGCGGGAAAACCCTCTTCCCCGTCCCGGGATTTGCGCATCTTCTCGAAATAACGGCGGGCCGCCTGACCTTCGATTCCGATCATCATGGCGGCAAAAACAAGGCCTCCAACCTCGAACAAATGGGGCTTGAGCAGAGGGTCGGCCGTCGGATTGGCCAAAACGAGGAGAAGTCGCATGGCCCCTCCGCCCCCCATCAGGATGGCCGAGGTGAAAAGAAATACGGCAGAGCGGGAGGTCAGCCTGCGGGCCGTGAAGCTCCACATGACAAGCACCAGGAGAAGGAGCAGCATCGCAGCCTCGACAGAGACGAGCGACGGTCTCCGAAGGGCTTCCGGAAGGTCGAGAAACCGGTTTCCGAGCCAGTATTCGTCGACCAGCCCCGGAATGGCAAAGATCAGGATCGTGACTCTCGTTCTAAAGGGCATGTTCACGGGGTCTTTCCTCCCGGGCCGTTTGCAGCCGGTGCTGGCCCCCCGGACATTGATGCGCCGGGAGAGGCCGGAGACAGATGGGGGCGACCCAACGATCCGGGCTTGATGAGACCGGCCTTTTCCTTCTTTGCCCGGTCTATGATCTGCTGGAAGAACGGCCGCTGGGGTGACTTCGGATCGAGGGTGAGACCCTTTTCGAAGTAGGGCATGGCATCCATGGCCGTTCCCCGGGTCCAGAGAATGGATCCCAGGGCAAAGTCGGCCGGGGCAAGATTCGGGTCGAGGGCAATCGCCTTTTTGAGCTCTGCGATCGACCCGTCGACCTGCTTGACCACCCGGAGCAGCATTCCCAGCTTGTAGTGCGCCATCCCGAGGTTGGGGTAGCGAGCCACGACGGCCTTGTAGTCATCGAGCGCCTCCTTGTAGTGGCCACTCGCCAGAGCCTTGTCCCCGGCGGTGAAGGGATAGGGAATGGTCACAGGTTCGGCCTTCTTGTAAAAATAGGCCATATAGCCGACGACGTAAACTGCGAAAAATCCCCACCCGATCTTTGCCCAAAGCCGTATTTTCGGCTCCTGGACAGTTCCCCGGGCCCTCCTGAGAACATAGGCCGTGCCCGCGGCGGCAAAGAAAAAGGCCACGAGAATGGCCGCCAGCGACATGCCGAGAAGAGGGAGGTTCATGTTGTCGAGAATCGGACGGGTGTTCATCAATACTCTCCTTGATAAGAATCAGACAGGATGGGCTTCAACCCAGTCCCGGCCCGTCCCGAGACGGACAATCAGGGGAACGGAGAGGGCGACCGCTCCTTCCATGGACTCCCGGACGGTGGCGGACGCTGTTTCAAGTTCGGCTTTGGGAACCTCGAGCAGAAGTTCATCGTGAACCTGGATCAGGAGACGGCCCCCCCCTTTCGTTCTCCCAAGCCGGTTATCCAGGTCGACCATGGCCTTCTTGACAAGATCGGCCGCCGATCCCTGGAGGACCGAATTCACCGCCATCCGTTCCCCGTATTCATGGATCCGACGGTTGTCGGACAGGATTTCGGGGATAGGCCGGATCCGGCCCAGAATGGTCGAAATGCGGCCGGTCTTTTCCGCTTCCTTCCGGATCTGTTCGAAATAGGGACCGACACGGGAAAAGACCCGGAAGTACCGGTCGATGATCTCCTGGGCCTCCGTGGGAGCAATCCCCAGATCCTGGGCCAGACTGAAAGAGGACATCCCGTAGAGGATCCCGAAATTGAAGGTTTTGGCACGTCTCCTCGTTTCCGGAGTGACCGGTTCCCCGAAGAGGAGCAGGGCCGTCCGGGAATGGATGTCCTGGTTCTCCGCAAAGGCCTGCAGGAGATAGGGATCCTGACTCAGGTGGGCGAGAAGCCTGAGCTCGATCTGGGAATAATCGGCCGACAGGAGGAGGGCCCCTTCGGGGGCGACGAAGCAGCGTCGGATCAGAAGTCCCAGATCGGTTTTTGCGGGAATGTTCTGGAGGTTGGGCCCTGAGGAGGAGAGGCGCCCCGTGGCCGCCACAGTTTGATTGAACTGGCCGTGGAGACGGCCGTCCGGTCCCGTCCCCTCCTCCATGGGAGCGATATAGGTCGACAGGAACTTGCGAAGCTGGCGGTATTCCATGATGAGGCGCGGCAGGGGATGGAGGGGGGACAGGGCCTGAAGAGTCTCCTCGTCGGTGGAGGGGGTGCTCCCTTTTTTGCCCCCCTTTCTGGGAGTCGGAAGACCCAGCTTCCCGAACAGCACCTCTCCCACCTGTTTCGGAGACAGGATGGAAAAGGGGCCGCCGGCCGCCTTGTGGATTTCCTCCTCGAGACCGCCGATCCTCCCCTCGATGGTGGCCCGGACCTCGCCAATCCGGGATCGGCTGACCATCACCCCGGCCCGTTCCATCTTGACAAGAATGCGGGCGACCGGGATCTCGAGGTTCCTGAGAAGAGACCCGAGAGACTGCCTCTCGATCTCCCGCTCAAGCTTTTCCAGGATGGTAAAGACAAGAGAGCCTTTTTCATCGGTGTTCCCGGGATCTCCGGAAAGGAAGAGCTGATCTTTGAGGGCACCCTGGCGATAGTCGCGACGGCCAGGATCAAGAAGGTATCCGGCAAGCTCCATGTCGAAATCCGGAAGAGGCTCCTCGCACAGTTCGGGACATGCGCGCAAGAGCGCCGTCAGGCTCGAGGTCCAGAAGGGGGTCCTGGATCCGTGAAAATCTTCGAGAAATCGGCAGTCGTTTCCGGACGGTATCCATTGCCAGCGGGTCCCGTCCCAGACGCCTGTTCCCCAGTCCGGGTCGATGACGACTCCCCGGGATGGGGGGGGAGAAACGGCCGGTTCGGCGGAGGGAGAGTCTTCCTTGCTGGGACGATCACCGGAGGTTCTTCTGGTCCAGGCAAGGATCCGGGAAAGAAGCGTCGCGGTTTCAAGAGACTCGGCCAGT
>JAJZGM010000138.1 GCA_021828525.1 Nitrospirota bacterium
AAAGGACTATCCGGTTCTTTCTGTGGGGGCCTTCACACCAAAGCGCGTTGACCTTCCCTCCCTTTCAGCGGGGGAGGTGGGATTTGTTGTCACCGGCATCAAGTCGGTCCGGGAGACCAGGATCGGCGATACGGTAGCCGATGAGGGCAATGCCGAGGTTCTTCCCTATCCGGGCTTCCAGGAAACGAAACCGATGGTTTTCTGCGGCCTTTTCCCCACGGAGTCTGACCAGTACGAAGACCTCAAGGAGGCACTGGACAAGCTGCGCATGAACGATGCCTCCTTCACCTATGAAATGGAGACATCGCTCGCCCTCGGATTCGGATTCAGGTGCGGATTCCTGGGCCTTCTCCATATGGAAATCGTTCAGGAACGTCTCGAACGCGAATTCTCTCTCTCCCTTATCAGCACTGCTCCCACTGTCGTCTACCAGGTCCGGCTCCTGGACGGGGAAGAGGTGACCGTGGTCAACCCCGCCGAGATGCCATCCCCCAACAAGATCGAAACCATTTTCGAACCCTTTATCCTCGGATCCCTTTACATGCCCACCGAATACCTGGGGCCTGTCATGACCCTCTGCCAGGAACGCCGGGGGGTCCAGCGCGATCTTCGCTACCTCGATTCCCGTCGGGTCCAGGTTCAGTACGAGCTTCCCCTTAACGAAGTCGTCCTGGATTTCTATGACCGACTGAAAAGCCTTTCCAAGGGATACGCCTCCTTCGATTACGAATGGCTCGGTTATCGTCCGGCAGAACTGGAAAAGGTCGATGTCCTGGTTTCCGGCGAACGGGTGGATGCCCTCTCCTTTATCGTCCACAGGGAGAGAGCCTATTCCCGGGGTCGTCTTCTCGTTGAAAAGCTCAAGGAGGTCATTCCACGCCAAATGTTTGAGGTCGCCATCCAGGCGGCCATCGGTTCGCGTGTCATTGCCCGGGAAACGATCGGGGCCATGCGCAAGAATGTTCTGGCAAAGTGCTACGGAGGGGATATCACCCGGAAGAGAAAGCTCCTTGAAAAACAGAAGGAAGGGAAGAAACGGATGAAACAGATAGGTCGCGTCGAGGTTCCCCAGGAAGCCTTCATGGCTGTCCTTAGGGTCTCGGAAGGAAGTCGGGAAAAGTGAGACCCACCTCCGAAGAGCCAAAAATCGCCGAAACTGAGATCTCCAGGAAGAAGAAAGGACTCGTGAGAGAGCTGACCGAAGGGCTCCTCACCGCATTTATCATTGCCGCAGTCCTCAAGCTTTTCATTGTCCAGGCCTTCAGGATCCCGTCCGGCTCGATGATTCCGACCCTTCTCATAGGCGACCAGATCCTGGTCTCGAAGCTTGCCTACGGGATAAAAAATCCCTTCCACGACCGATACCTGGTCCGGACGGGCCATCCCAGGCGGGGAGACGTGGTCGTCTTCAAGTATCCGAAAGACGAGAGCAAAGACTTCATCAAGCGGGTCATCGGCATTCCCGGAGATCATATCCTAATCGCAAAGAAGCAGCTTTACGTCAACGGAAAGCTCCAGCGCGAACCCTATATCCAGACCCTTGATCCTTCGGTCAAGGACATGATTCCACGGGACAACTTCGAGACGATCGTCCCTCCCCATTCCTATTTTGTGATGGGGGACAACCGGGACGATTCCTATGACTCCCGGTTCTGGGGATTCGTGAAGAGCCGCAAGATCGTCGGACGTGCCGTTCTCATTTACTGGTCATGGAACAAGGCGGCCGGCTCGATCCGCCTCTCTCGACTCGGAAAGATGATCCATTAGCCAGGAGCAATTTTTGACCGGAGGCTTCATGAGCGAGGTGCTTCTCTCACGACTTGTCGAAACGATGGACAGATTTCCGTCAACACGGATTCTGGTCGTCGGGGACGTCATGCTCGACCATTATATCTGGGGGCGCGTTGACCGGATCTCCCCCGAAGCCCCCGTCGCGGTTGTGGGCGTGACGGGCGACTCCTACCGCATGGGAGGCGCGGCCAACGTGGCCCACAACATAAGTCGCCTCGGAGGCTCTGTCTCAATTTTGTCAGTGGCCGGAGACGACGGGGAAGGGCTCAGGCTTCGCGAGGACATGGAACGCATGGGAATCGACACGACGGGTCTTCTATTCCTTCACGGGAGACCGACGACGACAAAATCCCGGATCATGGCCCACAACCAGCAGCTTCTTCGCATCGACCGGGAAATCCGCTCCGAAATACCTGAAGAAACCCAGAAGGAATCCCTTGAGCTTTATTCCCGGAGTCTCGACTCCATCCAGGCCGTCATCTTCTCCGACTATGCCAAGGGAATGCTGGCTCCGGCAATGGTCAGGACCATGATCGACATGGCCCGGGAGCGGGACATTTCGGTCTTTGTGGATCCCAAGGTCGCCTCGATCGATTTTTTCCGGGGGGCAACCCTGCTGACCCCCAACCATCTTGAAGCCTCCCGTTCCTCAGGGATCGAGATCACGGATGAGGCGACCCTGCTTCTCGCGGGACAGACACTCCTCGACAGGACGGCTTCCCAGGCCGTCCTCATCACTCGTGGGGAAGCCGGGATGACCCTTTTCGAGGGGGGAGACTCCCTGCACGCCTCCCACATACCGGCCGTGGCCCAGGATGTCTTTGACGTCACCGGAGCGGGGGATACCGTCATGGCCACCCTTTCCCTGGCGCACGCAGCGGGAGCCTCCCTTCTCGAGGCCGCCGTTCTCTCCAACCTGGCAGCCGGCATCGTCGTCGGTATGGTCGGGACCTCCACCGTTAGCCGGGAGCAGTTGCGAGAAGTACTGACACTCTCCTCGCTCTTTGAAACATCAAGAGGGGTCTTCCGGCCTGCCGGGTTCCGGCCCCGGGTCCGTCTCTGAAGGAGAATGATCATGCCCCAGATCTCTGATCACCCCTTTTTTGCGGCCTTTCCGGGAGCCATGCCGGCCTCCGCCAGCACGGCGGAGGAGTCAGGAACGGATGTGGTGGTCGTCATTCCGGCCCGCATGGCCTCGACCCGTTTTCCGGGCAAGCCTCTCGCCTTGGTCAACGGGATTCCCCTTGTCATCCATGTCGCCGGAATGGCCCGGAAGTCCCAGGTGGTGGATCGCGTCATCATCGCCACGGACTCCCCTGAAATCCTTTCCGAGGCCCAGAAGCACGGCTTTGAATCCGTCTTGACCTCGAGCGGAGCCCACACAGGATCGGATCGGGTGGCCGAGGTTGCCAAGACCCTTTCCGCACAGATCGTTGTGAATCTCCAGGCCGACGAAATCATGGGAGATTCCCGAATCATCGACCAGGCGGTCGAACCCCTGTTTCGCGATGAACGTCTTCCTATCTCCACACTCCGTCGGACCCTTTCCGATCCAAACGAGATTCAGAACAGGAATATCGTCAAGGTCGTCTGCAACCAGAGAAACATGGCCCTCTATTTTTCAAGGAGTCCCATTCCCATGGACCGGGACGGAATCGCCCCGGAACGTCCGGATCTTAGCTGGGACCAGCACCTGGGAATATACGCCTTCCGCAGGCCGGCCCTCCTCGAGTTTGCGCGCCTTCCGATTTCTCCTCTTGAGGAACTCGAGAAACTGGAACAACTGCGGGCTCTTGACTACGGCTTTGCGATCTATGTGGCCAGGACCGACCTTCCTTCCTGGAGGGTTGACACCCCGGAAGACCTTGCGCTCTTCTCCAAATCCCTTTCGGGCGGAAAGACGTAAGAAGAGTTCAGAGGATTTTCGACAAACGGCGCAAACACGAAAGGAGACGGCCGGGACATCATGCGTCAGTCCCCCTGCATCCAAACGGAGCGGGGTTTCCCGGCATAATCGGCTATGAAGTTTATCTTCGTGACAGGAGGAGTGGTCTCCTCGCTGGGAAAAGGGATCGCCTCGGCCTCCCTGGGATGCCTTCTCGAGAGCCGGGGATACAAGGTCGACTTTCTGAAATTCGACCCCTACATCAACGTCGATCCGGGGACGATGAATCCCTACCAGCACGGAGAGGTCTTTGTGACCTCCGACGGTGCCGAAACCGACCTCGATCTCGGTCATTACGAGCGGTTCACTTCCCTGACCATGGGAAAGGAAAACAACCACACAACCGGACGGATCTACTACGATGTCATTACCCGCGAACGGCGGGGAGACTTTCTCGGAGGAACGGTCCAGGTTGTTCCGCACATCACC
>JAJZGM010000139.1 GCA_021828525.1 Nitrospirota bacterium
CGGCCGAACTCGTCATTCGACCGGGCAAGGCGGCTCTCCTGTCTCTTGATGAACTCTCCCCTGGAGAGTTCGCCCATGCGGTCGATGACGCAGGACATCCCCCGGGAAACTGTCCGGAGGATTCCAAGCCCCAGCCCGAGAATCGTCAGGGCCACGATCACCGAGGAGAGCTCGATGATGAGGGAGACGCATGGAGAATGGTTATCGGCACATTAGGAAGAGCCATTGAATGGCAAAAATGGCTGGAACTTCCGGAAGGGGCTTCGAGTCTTCTCTTGCGAGAACAAGAGGGCGGGACCGGAGACAGGAAGTCGACGATCACGAAAGTGTCAGGCCTTAACCGAAAGGAATCCTCCATCCGGCTCGGGGTGGGGGAATTTGATTTCCGGGAGATCTTAAGGATCCGACCGGGAGGATCCCTGTCCCACGTCCAGGCACCGATCGGCTTCGACCATCCGAGAGACTTGGCCGGTTCGTCTCGTCACCCAGGGATCGGAACCCTGCCCCTTATCCCCAGAGATTCAGGAGCATTCCAGGCCAGACAGATGAGACGACACTTCTCCTGGGGCATACGGCAGTAACCCTCCATTCCTTCTCCCCACAGCCTCTCCCGCTGGCCTCCCGTGCCCCCGGCAGATGATTTTTTCCCCGTTTTTTATTGACAAGAAACCTCACATCATGATGAAATCAGGAGACTGTTCAGCACCTGCCGGCACGGATTCCGGACGCTTTCCACAAGAAGGGGAGGAAGTCCGTCCCGGTTATGCCTTGCCAGAGGACGACATCGCCAGGTTCGTCCCCTCCGGGCCAGTGACCGGGAGTCTCCCGGGATGGCCTGAGAAGGGAACGGACGTTATGCATACAGCCTTTATCGGGGGGATCGAAAATGAGACATGAGTGGGTCAAGGGGCGGACCGGAGTGGTCACCCAGCTTCATTATGCCCGGAAGGGCCAGATCACGCCGGAAATGGACTATGTCGCCTCCGTGGAGAAGGTCGATCCGGAGTTCATCCGAGCCGAGGTCGCCCGGGGACGGATGATCATCCCGGCCAATATCCGCCATCCCGAGCTTGTCCCCATGGGAATCGGCATCGGCATCACCTGCAAGATCAACGCGAACATCGGCAACTCCTCCCTCGTCCCCAACATCGAAAACGAGCTCGGCAAGCTGGCCGTCTGCCTCAAGCACGGGGCCGATACGGTCATGGACCTGTCGACCGGACCCAAGATCCCGGAAATCCGGGAGGGCATGCTTCGGAACAGCCCCATTCCCCTTGGCACCGTTCCGATCTATGAAGCCATCCACCAGGTGGGCGATCCCCTCGACCTGACGGAGGACGCCCTGATACAGGTGATTCGCTCCCAGGCCGAACAGGGTGTGGACTACATGACCATCCATGCGGGTCTCCTCCGGGAATTCATTCCCTTGACCGCCTCACGGCTGACAGGCATCGTGAGCCGGGGCGGCTCCCTCATGGCCCATTGGATGCTCCGCCATGACAAGGAAAACCCCCTCTACACTGCCTTCGATCGCATTCTCGATATCTGCCGGGAATTCGACGTCTCCCTCTCGCTGGGAGACGGACTTCGTCCCGGATGTCTGGCCGATGCCTCGGACGCCGCCCAGTTCGCCGAACTCAAGGTCCTGGGAGAGCTCACCAAGAAGGCCTGGGAAGCCGACGTGCAGGTGATGATCGAGGGTCCCGGCCATGTTCCCTACGACCAGATCCCCATGAACGTGGAAAAGCAGCAGACTCTCTGCCACGAGGCCCCTTTTTATGTCCTGGGCCCCCTCGTGACCGACATCGCCCCGGGATACGACCACATCACTTCGGCCATCGGAGCCACCGCCGCCGCCACCGCCGGCGCAGCCCTCCTCTGTTATGTGACCCCCAAGGAACACCTGGGCCTCCCCGACCTCGAGGATGTGAGAAACGGGATCATCGCCTACAAGATCGCGGCCCACGCGGCCGATGTCGCCCGACACCGTCCCGGAGCCAGGGATCGGGATGACCAACTCTCCAAGGCCCGCTACGAGTTCGACTGGAAGAGCCAGTTCGACCTCTCCCTCGACCCGGACCGGGCCCGCTCGATGCACGACGAAACCCTGCCCCAGGAGACCTTCAAGCACGCCGAGTTCTGCTCCATGTGCGGGCCGAAATTCTGCTCGATGCACATCAACCACCAGATCCGCGAGGAGAGCGCAAAACTGATCTCCTTCGATACTATGACGCGTCAGCCCGTCTGAGGACGGGAACGCTCCGCTCCGGCGCTTCGGCCCCGGAGCCCCATTGCTCCCGCTACGGGCAGAAGACGACGATGGGACCGTCCCCATTTAATGGAAGGCGGTCCCTTTTTGGTGATTGCCCCGGGAAAGGAACTCATGCCAGCCATCCGACTGGGTCATCCGGTCTTTTTCCACAATATTCCCTTCGAGATCGAGGAACGCCAGATTCTCCGGGAGATGAGGATCCCCAAGAAAGCCTCCCTTGCCGACCTGGGGGAGCCGGCCATGGAAAAGGCGATCGGGACGGCCATCGAGGAAGGCTACCGGATGATCGAGGGAAAGGGCGTCTACCGGACCCTTGAAATCACCGGAGTCGAGGACCGGCTTGTCCTGACCCGGGAGACCGGGACCCTCTTCATAGGCGAAAAGATGGTCAAGCTTTTGAGGCACTGCGACTATGCGACCCTGATTGTGGCCACCATCGGTCCACGGATCGAAACAGAGGTGGACAGGCTGTCCGGCCCCGAGCCGGCCCATGCGTATTTTCTGGAACGGGTCGGGGCCTGGATGGCTGACTACATGGGGATCTGGCTCGACCGGATGCTCGAACGGGAAATTATCCGGGCCGGCTACATGCGCACCTACCGCTTCGGTGTGGGATACGGCGACTGGCCCCTCTCCTCCCAGGCGGAGGTCATGGCCCTGACCTCCGCGCATCAGATCGGGGTCACCTTAAACGAAGCCTTCATCATGCTCCCCCGCCTTTCCGTCTCCGCCGTCATCGGCTGGCAGAGACCGGGGACAGGACCAAAATCGAAAATAGACGAGGACACCGACACGTGATTCCAATTCTCGAACGGCTGAAAAAGGAGATTCTTCTTCTCGACGGGTCCATGGGGGCTCTTCTCCAGGGCCGGGGACTCCCGCCGGGCTACGCCCCTGATCTCTGGAACCTTGAAAAGCCGGAGGAGATTGCCGCGGTCCACGCCGAATACGCCAACGCCGGATCGAACATCCTTCTCACCAACACCTTCGGGGCCTCCCGGCTCCGACTGGCCGAATACAACGCCGAGTCCCGAATCAGGGAGATCAACTTTGCCGGGGTGGAGCTGGCACGCAGGGCTTCAAAGGGGAAGGCCTACATTGCCGGCGACATCGGCCCCTCCGGAACGACCGTCGCTCCCGTCGGCGATCTCGCCTTCGAGGAGGCCGTCTCCCTCTTCCGGGAACAGGCTTCACTCCTTGCTGAGGCGGGAGCCGACCTTATTGCCATCGAGACGATGTTCGACATCCAGGAGATGCGGGCCGCCCTGATCGGCGTGCGTGAAGGGGCGCCGGGCCTCCCTGTCATGGCTCTCATGACCTTCAACTCCGACGGCATCACCGATTCGGGCTCCGATCCGGAAACGGTGGCGGCGGTCCTCGAAGGCTTCGGAGCCGAGATCATGGGGCTCAACTGCTCCGTGGGTCCGGAGGCGATGGTCCCCGTCCTCGAACGTCTTGGACGGGCCACCCACACCTTCCTCGCCATCGAGCCCAATGCCGGACTCCCTGTCCACCGGGACGGAATGACGGTCTATCCTTCGGGAGCCGAGGAAATGGTCGAGTTCGCACCGGCCTTCGCGGCCGCCGGAGCCAACATCATCGGAGGATGCTGCGGAACCACCCCGGCCTATATCCGCCTTCTCGCAAAAAGGCTCCGGGGAGTCTCCCCCGTCCCCCGCTCCCGGAGCCGGCTGACCCGGATCTCCTCACGGAACCGGGTCCTTCCCATCGGCGAAGGGGTCCCCTTCGTCCTGATCGGGGAAAAGATCAATCCGACCGGAAAGAAACTCTTCTCGGAGGCGATTGCCGAGGGCCGGACCGACCTGATCGTCGCTGAAGCCAGAAAGGAAGCGGCCGCCGGAGCCCACGCCCTG
>JAJZGM010000140.1 GCA_021828525.1 Nitrospirota bacterium
TTATCCGAGGCGCCTCCCGAAATGGCGGCTTCCGTGTGGAATCTTCCGGATCTCTCCTTTGCCCGGAGGGGCCCAGATTGTCGAGAGCAGGTCTTGTGTCAGTTCTTCCCCCCGACCGATGGCGCGGGCGGGTTCACGGTCCGGACAAGAAGATACTGGCCGGGACCCACCGTCACCCGTTCGGTCAGGGTTCCTCCCGGGCCGAAATCCGTCCGGGTCCGGACAGCGAGATCGTAGGTCCCGGGGGCCAGGTCGACCATCGCGGTGTCGATGGTCGCCGGAAGGAGGCGCCAGCTCCGGATGTCCGCCTGGTCCGAGGCCACGGCGAAGATCCCGCCCCCCACCATCGTGAGGATCTGGGCCAGGGAGCCCGCCCGCCGGGCCATCTCCTGGGCCGTGATCTGCTCGACCGTCTTGAGGGTCGACCGGATCGCCTCCCGGAGGATGATCCGGGAGAGATGATCCTTGAAGTTGGTCGCCCCGATCGCCATGAGGTCGTCGCCCAGCTCGGAGGTGGTCTGGGCCACGGGGGCGCCGGGCTGGCCGGGGGGCGTGACGATGATCTCGTGGGCCCGGACGTCGGTGCCGCCCCCCTCCGGTTTCGGCACGGCGAAGGAGACCATCGAGATCGTGTTCATGAGAGGGAGAGGAAAGGCGAAGCGCTGCTGGACGAGATGGAAGATCTTCCCGTTGTAGCCCACGAAGAGGATATGGGCCATCCGGGCGTAGTCGGTCGCCCGGAGATAGGATTGTCCGGGGTAGAGCTTTTTCCAGCGGGCCAGTTCGTGGGTCCGGCCCGCGGCCTCGGCGGTCCGGAGAAGGGCGGGAGCCAGGAAGGCGGGCACCGGGGTGTGGTAGAGGAAGGCGTACTTCTCGTAGGTCCGTTGGGCCTTGAGATAGGAGAGGTAGGCCGACTGGTAGCTTCCCGCACCGCTTTCGATCTGGGCCTCCTCGAAGACCCCCGACAGGTAGCGGGCGAAGGCGTCGTCGGTGTAGTGGTTCAGCTGGTCGGGGTTGTAGGCGAAGTGGTGGCGTTCGAGAAGGGTGCGGGCCATCCCCTCATAGCGGGCGTAGCGCCCGGGGGCCTCTCCCGCCGCCTTCGGATACATCCTGTTGTAGGAGATGAGTTTTCTCCGGATCTTCCGGGTCTCGACCAGGGCTCCGTTCCAGTCGCCGGTGGCGGCGTAGTTGAGCGAGTTGATGAGATTGATCATGACCCGTTCGTAGGGGAGACCCTTGTAGGGGAGGGAGTAGTCGTTCAGCTGGTAAGCCAGGAGGATGTCGGTGAAGGACTTGGTGAAGAGGAGCTCTCCCAGGCGGTTGGCCCCCCGGAAGATCTTTTCCGATTTCCGGTAGCGGGCGGCCACATGGGTCGCCATTCCCAGATCCATCCCCAGGAGGAGCTGGTCCTTGGAGCCGTAGAGATTCTTCTTCCGGGCCCGTTCGATCTCGGAGAGGGCGAGATCTGCCGCCGGAGTCTTCCCCTCTCCGATCACCCCTCCCGGCGCCGTCGCCAGATCGTTGTAAAAGACACGGTCCTGGACGAAGGTGGGGGCGCAGGCCCCGAGGAGGGCGCAGAAAGCCGCGAGAGCCAGACCCCGGGGATCTCTCACCCGGGGATCTCCCCTTTGGCCCATTCCGGGGCCGGACCCTCCCTTCCCTCCCGTTGGGGCTCAGTTCCCCGGCGGAGGAAAGACGGTGTCCTCACGCTAGAAGCCCATGGAGGAGTGGTGGGCGATCTTCTTCACCTGGTACTGGCTTCCCCAGAGAATCTCGTTGGTCGTGAGGTCGATGGCCTTGAGGTGGGTCTCGTAGTAGCGGACGGTCTTGCTGCCCCGGGAGGCGGTATAGGAATTGATGGAGCCGGTGATCAGCACATCGGCCCCCGTCTGCTGTCCGGGACCGTGGACGGTGGAGGAGCGGGCGTGCTTCATCTGGTATTCCCGTTCGGCCGCGGCCTGGCGCCGGTGGGCTTCGGAGGCGGTCACGAAGATGACCCTCCCCGAATTGATCAAATCGTCCTGGAAATGGTTCAGGAAGAGACGGGTATTGATGTGCTGGTCGGAGCGGTTGATGATCTGGCCGAGCTCGACCACCGGCCGCCGGCCCTTCTTGTCCTGGAAGCGCCGGAGCCAGGGGGCCTCGAGGGCCTTTTTGATCATGGTCTTGGCGGTGAGGCGGGCGTCGGTATCGGTCCAGCGGCTGGTGACGCCGCCGGAGGTGTCGACGCTCACGCGAGAGACGGAGTAGCTCGAACAGCCGGCAGCCGCCAGCATCATCAGGGCCGCACCCATTACAAGTCCCCTTCGGCCTGTCGTTTCCCTGGTCATCGGTCTCCCCCTGGGTTGGCTCCCCCGGCCCTCCCGGTCCGGAAAGAGGCGAAAACGTGCTGAAATTCTTGACGGCCGGATTATAATGAATCCGGCCCAAAAAAAACAGGGGACCCACGAGGCCCCCCTTCCCCCGAGGACCCACCCTGACGGAACGCCTGTGAACGCCCCTTACGAGATCCTCTCCGCCACCTCTTTCGATCCCGCAGCCCTGCTCTTCCGCCTCCGGGAGCAAAATCCCCTCCGTCCCCTCATCCACATCGACCGGGAGAGGACGACGGGGTGGAGCCACATCCCCGTGCGCATCTCCCGGATCCTCTCGGAGGGCCCCGGAGGCCTCATGTGGTACGGAGAAGAGGGAGAGGCCCTCTCCCAGGGCCCCGGAGGATGGGGGCAAAACCCGCTCCTCGATCGTCCCCTCGCTCTGGCCCCGCTCCTGCGGGAGGAGGAGAGCTTGCCGCCCTCCGGACCCTCCCTGCCGCCGTTTTCCTCCGGCGTGGTCCTTCTTCTTCCCTTCGAGATGGCCGAAACCTGGGAGCCGTCCGGGGGACCCTTTGCCGGCCCGCAGGTCCCGGCGATCCTCGTCTCCTGCTCCGGGGTCGTCTCCTACCACGCCCCCACGGGCCGGCTCTTTCTTCCCCCCGGATTCGACAAAAGACTCCTTGAGCCGGTCTCATTCGCTCCCCCACCCCCAGTCCGGCTCGTCCCCTCGCTCTCCTCCGAGGGCTTCTCGGAACTCTTCTGCCTCATCCGGGCGGGTCTCGAACGGGGGGACTACTTCCAGGTGAACATTGCCCAAAGGTTCGACGCGGAGATTCCCGCGGGATTCGATCCCCTCTCGGCCTACGCGCGCCTTCTTTCCCGCTCACGGTCGCGCTACGGGGGATTCTTCTCCTTCCGGGAGCACTTTCTTCTCTCCCACTCGCCGGAGCAACTCCTGGCCCTCTCCGGAGATCTCGTGCGGACCCGTCCCATTGCCGGAACGGCCCCCGGAGCTCCCCCCAAAGGCCGACCCGATCCCCTTTTGTCCGACCCCAAGCGCCTGCCCGTGCACATCATGACCGTCGACCTTCTGAGAAACGACATCGGGCGGGTCTCGCGGGCGGGGACGGTGGAGGTCCCCGCCCTTCTCGCCATCGAATCCTACCCCCATCTGCGCCATCTCGTCTCGGAGGTGTCGGGGCGGATCGATCCCCGGCTCTCCCGGGGCGAGGTGATCCGCTCCCTGTTCCCGGGGGGATCGGTGACGGGGGCTCCCCGGATCCGCGTGAGGCGCGAGATCGGGGATCTCGAGGGGGTCCCCCGGAATTACTACTGCGGGGCCCTGGGGTTTCTTTCGGAGGCCGGGGAGATGGACATGGCCCTTCTGATCCGGACTCTGGAAGGGGTCCGGGAGGGGGCGGGGGGGCGCCTGGTCTTCGGCGCGGGAGCCGGGATCGTGGCCGATTCCCGGGAAGAGGAGGAGTTCGCGGAAATCCTTCTCAAGGCCAGGGCCATGGGGGAGGTGCTGTCATGACGGTCCGGGGTTATGTGATGGTTGACGGGGTCGCTGCGGGAATGGATGAGCCGGTGATTGCCGCCACCGATATGGGATTTCTCCACGGAGACACCCTCTTTACCACCCTGGCAGTCCACGCCGGGCGTCCCGTCCTCTGGAAGGCCCATTACGCGAGGCTTTCCGAGAGCGCACGCAAGTTGGGCTTTCCTCCCCTTCCCCCCCCGGAGAGCCTTCGGGATGAACTTCTCGAGGCGATCCGGATCCAGCCCGA
>JAJZGM010000141.1 GCA_021828525.1 Nitrospirota bacterium
GTTCCTCCCGCTTGATATCCAGACCTACAACGCCGACCTGCAGTACTACTTCCCGGATGATGCCCGGACCTCGATCGTGGTGGGATTCGCCGTGGACAACGCCTCCAACCTTCAGCAAATCTCGGGGGCCTTGGGAGGATTTGGCACCAATCTTCCAAGCGGCGGTGGAAGCTCGAACGGACTTTACTCTTATCTCCAGCCCGACACCCATCTGACCTTTGCCTATGTCGATCTCTGGCACGACTTCACACCGGCTGTCCGGGCGGGCCTCGAATTCGGCCAGTACGACGCGGTCTACGTGGGAGGCGCCAACGCCCTCGACAACCGGGTCATGATGAGCTGGTTCTACCTGTTCTAGGGAACCCTTCTTCCGGGAAGGGTGACCCTTCCCGGAATCTCTTGAGAGGATTGTCATCGAAATGAAACAGCTTCGTCATACGGGAGACATCCGGAGAGGTTATCGTGGCCTCAGGGAGGATTCTGGCATGACGGAAGAACCGAAAGACCGTCCGGCCGTGGCGCTGGTCATCGTTGACAGCGACAGCCGCGAAAACGTGATCAAAAAGCTTTTCCTGGAGGACTTTCCCAGAGTGCGGGTGGCCCATTCCGCAGAGGAGGGAATCTGGGTTGCTCGGAGGATTGCGGCGGGCGGGGAGAGGGTCGGATTCATCCTTTTCGATTCCTCGGTTTCCAAAAACGACGTGAATGGCTTTCTCGCCTTTGTGCGGGGCCGGGGGAACCTTCCCCGCGTCCCGGTTCTGGTGATGACGGAGGAGCGGGATCCGGAGGAACGTGTCCGGACTCTCGAATCCGGCGCTGACGAGGTGCTGGCTCTTCCCTGTCCGGATCGGGAAACCCAGGCGCGGATCCGGGCGCTCCTCAGACGGGAGCGCTCGGGGATCCATGACAATCCTGATGCCCCCGCCCGTTATGAAGTGGGGGAGCTGATTGTCGACACCGAACGCCACGAGGTGCGCTGGAAGGGGCAACGGATTTCTGCAACGCCCCTTGAGTTCCGCATTCTTGTCCGGCTTGTCCGGCAACCCGGCCGCGTCATGGGCCGGGAGGAACTCATGAAAAGTTTGTGGGGAGAGCATTGGCAGGTGGAGGACCACAATCTGTCGGTCCATATCCATGGACTCCGGAAGAAGATGTCCCGAAAGGACGATCCGTGCACCGTGATCGAAACGGTCCGGGGGGTCGGGTACCGGATCAAGGATGAGCTCTCCTGAGCTTCCTGTCATCGATCTGTAACAGGTTTGTAACAGAGCTGTCGTTTTGTTGTGATAGGGTCAACCTACCTTTAAGGAGGATTTCATGAATTTCGTCAAGCGGACTTTCGGACTGGCGGCGGCCATCGCGGTCGTCTCCGTCCTGTCGGGAGTTGGATCCGCCCGTGCCACCGATCTCACCATCTCCGGCTCCACCATGCTCTTCCCCCTCGAGCAGGTCTGGGCCAACGCCTACATGAAGAGCCATCCGGGAGTGCACATCTCCGTGGCCTCGACCGGATCCGGGTTCGGAATCTCAAACGCCGCCAACGGGAACATCACGATCGGGGCTTCCGACGCCTATCTGACCCAGGATCTCAGAAAGCGCTACTCCAGCCTGGCCTCGATTCCGGTCGCCTTTGACGACACCCAGGTGATCTACAATATCCCGGGAATCAGAAAATCCAAGCTGATCCGCATGGACGGTCCCACCCTGGCCCGCATCTTCATGGGCAAGATCCGGTTCTGGGACGACAAGGCCATCCGCGCCATCAATCCTTCCGTGAAGTTCCCCCACCAGAGGATCAAGGTCATCCACCGTGCCGACGCCTCGGGAACCACCTTCGTCTTTACCGACTACCTCTCCCAGACCTCGAAGGAGTGGTACGACGAAATCGGGCGCGATCTCTCCCCTTCCTGGCCCGTAGGGTCGGGCTACAACGGCTCCGATGCGGTCGTTGCCGCCGTCATGGCCACCCCCGGCGCCATCGGATACGTGGGACTTGGGTGGATCAACGAGTATCATCTGAGCTCCATGGCCCTTAAAAATCTCGATGGCTACTATGTGGTCGGCTCCGTGAAGACGATCCGGAATGCCGGGAAGGCCGCACTCCACGATCCGACCTTTCCCGACGACTTCAACCGGTCGATCGTCTGGAATCTCCACGGCAAGGATGTCTATCCCGATTCCAATTTCGAGTTCTGGATGGTGAGCACCTCCCTGCCAGCGGCGACGATGCTCGAGGTCAAGAAGATGATCATCTGGGCCCTCACCAAGGGGCAGCATGAGAAGTACACGGTCAAGACCGGATTTGCGCCGCTTCCCTTTGCGCCTCTCCGGCCGCGCCTTAACAAGATCCTGAACCGCCTCCTTCCCGGAAACAGCCTCAAGATCGAGTCCGGGGGATAGGACTTCGGGAATTGGTCATCTGTCATCATGCCGGTCCGGAGAGAATTTCCGGGCCGGTTTCTTTTAAGAGAGAGTCATGGGAGTGACGTTGGAATCCGACAAGGAGTCAAACATGGACGAGGGCCAGATCCTGGCCAAGGAGACGCTCTCCTCCCTGTCCGCCGTCCCTTCCCGGACCCTTTTGCCCTCTTCCCCCGAGCTCCGGCCGGACTCCTCCGATTCCCGCGGGCATGGCCCTGAGACAAAGAGTGTCCTCCGGGATCTCCGGAAGGTCTCAATCAAAAGGATCCATCGCTCCGAACGGATTTTCCAGGGGACCCTCCTGATCGGAGGCCTCTTCGTCCTGGCCCTCTTCGCCACCGTGCTGGGGGTCAGCCTTGTTGAGGCCTGGCCGTCGATCACGAGGTTCGGGTGGTCGTTTTTGTGGACCTCGACCTGGAACCCCCACCGCCATATCTTCGGAGCCTGGACCTATATCGTGGGAACCTTCTGGGTCACCGGGATCGCCCTTCTCTTTGCCATTCCCATTGCCATTCTCTCGTCGCTCTTCCTGTCCGACTACTCCCCGAAATGGCTGGTCGGCGCTGTCTCGACCCTGATGGAAATGCTGGCCGGCATTCCCTCCATCGTCTTCGGCGCCTTTGGCATCATCTTCATGGTGCCCCTTCTCCGGGACCACGTGGAGCCCTTTCTCGCAAATACCCTGGGACGCCACTGGGACTTTTTCAATGGAGATGCCATGGGGTACGGGATCCTGGCGGCCGGGCTGGTCGTGGGCATCATGGTGATTCCCCTGGTCGCGACGGTGACCCGGGACTCGCTCGTCATGGTCCCCAGAGAGACGGTCGAGGCCTCCTACGCGCTGGGCTCCACAAAGGCGGAGATGGTCTTCTTCGTCAAGCTTCCGGCGGTCGTGCCGGGAATCATCGGATCGGTCATCCTGGGGTTCGGCCGGGCCATCGGGGAGACGATGGCGGTCCTTCTCCTGATCGGAAACCAGGCCTCCATCCCCACCTCGATCCAGGACGTGGGGTACACGATCAGCTCCCTTCTGGCCAATACCTTCACCTATGCGGTGATCGACCCGCTCTATTCGGCTGCGGAAATCGAGCTGGGACTCATCCTTCTCGTGATCTCGCTGGTGGTGAACACATTGGGCCGGGAGCTTCTCATGAAACTCATGGGAGGCCGCCTGGCAGGATCGGTCGGCGGTGGCTGAAAACGTCCTTCCCGAAAAGGGTCTGTCGGTCTACCGGAAGGTCCGGAACGCGCTTCTGGGCGCCCTCACGGCCGTCGCCTTTGTCCTTGCCGTCACGCCGCTGCTCGCCATCATCTACGTGGCCTACGACCGGGGAAAGGCGGCCCTTTCCCTCTCCTTCCTCACCACCATGCCGGGGGGATTTCCCGTCGGGATCGAAGGGGGCATCGCCAACGGCATCGTCGGAAGTCTGATCCTGATTCTCCTCGCGAGCCTTCTTTCCGTTCCCGTAGGGGTCTGGGCCGGGCTTTACCTCTGGGACCAGTCCCACACGCCTCTCGCCAAGGCTACCCGACTTCTGTCGGACCTTCTATTGGGGGTTCCGTCGGTGATCTGGGGAGTGGTGGGTTTCTATGTCTTCTCCACCAATACGGGATACGGCTTCCACTGGGGATTTTCTGGGCTCGCGGCCGGGCTCACCCTGGGCTTCATCATGATC
>JAJZGM010000142.1 GCA_021828525.1 Nitrospirota bacterium
GTACCGTGAGTCCCCCAGCCACCCTCCCGTCGACATCCGTCTCGGAACAGGGTCGATCGCCGGAAACGGCATGGGGTCCTTCATCAAGGAGAACATGACGATCCATGTCTCGGGGGGAGCCCAGGACGGCGTGGGGAAAGGGGCGATCGGAGGAAGGATCGTGGTCCTCAAGGCCCGGAACCAGGAGGGGAGATTTGTCGATGGATCCGTCGGAAAGTCCCTGGGCTATGGCGCCCAGGGTGGCCTTTTCCTGATCCAGGGAAACTGTGATTCACGGGCCTGCATCAGGCTTTCTGGAGCCGATGTCGTTCTCGGTGGCCGCATCACAGGGAAAGTTGACGACGGGGTGGGGCACCTGGGGCTCCATGCCAACCTGAAGGGGTTCGCCTTCGAATACATGACCAACGGCCGGGCCGTCGTCCTGGGGGATCCGGGACCGTGGATTTGCGCCGGCATGACCGGAGGATCGGTCTATCTGATGCCCCAGCCCGAGTTCGGCTTTGACCTGGCGGCGATCCGGCGCCGGATCGCCAAGGGGGCCAAGGTCGTCCTCTCCCGCCTCCTTCCCGTCGACACCGAGGCAGTAAACCGGCTTCTCGGGGAATACGAAATCGAACTCCGGCACTCGGGGCAGGCGGAAGAGGCCGACTGGGTCCATGGGATCAGGAGTTCCGATCTCAGGGAAGGATTCATACGGATCATACCGGAGTCCCAGCAGACGGAACAGGACATCTCCACAGAATGAAGTCCGGACCCCATAAAACCGGAGGCGGGAGGACCTTTTCATGACTGACCCGGTCTCGGGACCGATCTCCAGCATGACCGGATATGCCGAATTTCTGACATCCAACGGCTACCGGATCCAGCTCAGGTCTTACAACCACCGTTCCCTCGAGATCGTCCTCCGCATTCCTCCGGAGTGGGAGGGTCTTGAACCTGCCCTTCGGAAGACTCTCTCCCAGAAGCTCTCCCGGGGACGGATCGACACCTACATCCACCGGACAGAGGGGACCGGGAAGAACCTGAACTCCTTTCTCGAAAAAGGGGTCCGCGCCTATCGGAATCTCTCACTCCTCAATCACCAGCTCGGTCTCCCGGGGGAAATCGGGATGGACCACATCCTACAGATGCTGGCCATGGACAGCTTCGCCGAGTCCCCTCCTCTGGACGAACGGACGGCGATCGCCGATTTTTCCGGGGCCGTCGAGGCTCTTGTCCACTCCCGGGAACGGGAAGGGGAGGCTCTTGCCCACCTTCTCAAGGAGTTCATCGCCTCGATCCGCTCCCTTGCCGACCAGATCGAAGGCCGGAAAAAGACCGCCCGGAAGGAGATCCGACGAAAATTCCTGGACCGGATGAAGGCCTATCTCCGAGAAATCGAAGGGGATCCGGGAAAACGTTTCGAGGAGGAAGCCCTCCTCTATCTCGCCAAGAAAGACAACGAGGAGGAGTGGAAGCGGTTCCACATCCACCTGGCCCAGAGCGAGAGGGAGATTGAAAAGGGCGGTCTTCTGGGACGATCCCTGGACTTTCTTGCTCAGGAGATGAACCGGGAGCTGACGACCTTCATCTCGAAAGAGCCCTCCCCCGAGCTCTTCCAGCCGGCGATGGAGATTCGCAATATCCTGTCAAGTTTCCGGGAACAGATCCAGAACCTTGAATGACCCGGCCCGTCAAACCCAAGAACAGCAAGGATCTCTCTTGAACAAGACGACAAGCGGCAATTCGGCCCTCCCCGGAAGATCCTCCGGAGAGGCCTGGTTCTCGGTCCCCCCCGATCTGGGACGCCCCCTGCTCTATATTGTCTCCGCCCCGTCGGGTGCCGGCAAGACAAGCCTCTGCCGCCGGGTCTCCTCCATGGTCGACTGGATTACCTATTCCATCTCCTACACCACCCGCTCTCCCAGACCCGGGGAGGTCGATGGTGTGGACTATTTTTTTGTCACGCCGGAGCTCTTTTCCGACATGAAGGAACAGGGAGAGTTTCTTGAAACGGCGGAGGTCTACGGAAACCACTACGGAACGGCGAGGAACCAGATCGAGGCCTCCTTTGCCCGGGGAAAGGACGTCCTGGTCGACATCGACATCCAGGGAGCCCGGACCATGCGCAAAAGCGGCATTCCCAGCATTTCCGTCTACATCCTCCCCCCCTCCTACGAGGTTTTGCGGGAACGACTCTCCGGCCGGGCCCAGGACTCCCCCGACACCATCCGGCGACGACTCGACCGCGCAAAAAATGAAATTAAAAGCTATAATGAGTATGATTACCTTTTGATCAACCGGGAATTCGACAGGACCGCCCACGATCTGCTGGCCATCATCAGGGCCGAGCATTACCGGAAGTCCCGCCTGACGGACTTCATGGAAAAGACTTTTCTTACGGGATTTGCGGGCAACGGAACTCCCTCCTGATCCCCGGACCCGAAACCCTCTACAGACGGAGAGACGCATGAACGATCTTATTTCCCAGCCCATCGCATATACCGACGACGTCATCGACAGCCATTACCGGCTCGTCATAGCGGCGGCCAAAAGGACCCGGCAGATCATGGAAGGCCACTCTCCCGTCCAGGACTGGCCCTATCACAAGGAGACGACCATCGGTCTGGCGGAGGTTCTGGGAAAAAAGGTCCACGTCCTGACCGGCGCTCCCGCCGTCCTGGCGGAGCAGAAGCATCGCGAGGCCCTGAGGGCCGCCCGCAAGCAGGAAGAATACCTGCCGACTCCCCGCGGATATGCCCGCGAATCGACCGAGGCGATCCGGGCCGACCTCGACGTCTACCAGGAAGATCCCTCCTTTTCTGCCGAGCCGGCGGAGGCCGGTGAGGACGAGACCTTCGACGACGACAAGGAGATCTGATCCCCTTGCCGGAGCACTCTCCCTGCCTCATCCTGGGCGTCACCGGGAGCATTGCCGCCTACAAATCCCTTGATCTCATCCGTCGGCTTGACGGGGAGGGAGTCTCCGTCCATGTCGTCGCCACCCGAAACGCCCTCCCCTTTTTCCCCCTCATGCCGGCGGAGGTTTTTTCAGGACATCCTGTCGAGACGGAGCTCTTTGGAACCGCTTCCCCTCCTCAGAAAGGACGGGGCCGCGTGCCGCACCTGGCCCTTATCGAGAGGGCCGATGCCGTTCTCGTGGCTCCCGCCTCGGCGGATTTCATCGCGAGGATGGCCCTGGGACTCGCGGACGATCTTTTGTCGACCCTCCTCCTGTCGGCTGTGGTTCCCGTCCTGATCGCTCCTGCAATGGAAGAGGCCATGTACCGCCATCCCGCCTCCCAGGCCCACAGAAAGACCCTTCTCGAACGGGGGGTCCGGGAAATCCCTCCCGAATCCGGCCCCCTGGCCTCCGGGAAGACCGGCCTTGGCCGGATGGCCTCCGTCGACCGCATTCTCGAGATCCTTCTTCCCCTTCTCCGGAAATCTCCCCCTGTCCAGGCTCCCCTTTCGGGGCTCCGGATCCTCATCTCCACAGGACCCACCCTCGAACCCCTGGACTCCGTCCGCTACATCGGAAACCGCTCCTCCGGCCGGATGGGCGAGGCCCTGGCCCGGGCGGCCCTCGACCGGGGGGCCCAGGTGACGGTCGTCTCGGGACCGACCTCTCTCCCTCCCGTCCCCGGCACGGACCATCACCCTGTCACCACGGCCCGGGAGATGGAGGATCGCCTCCGCTCCCTCTTTCCTTCGCACCAGCTTCTGATCATGGCGGCGGCCGTCTCCGACTACCGTCCGAAGGATCCGGTGGCGGGCAAAAGGAAAAAGGACGGCCGGGAATGGTCCCTCTCCCTCGTCGAAAATGCCGACATCCTGAAAGGTCTTTCGGCCTTGAAAAAGCCGGGTCAGTTTCTGGTCGGCTTTGCCGCCGAATCCTCCCTCGATCCGGCCAGCCTGCTCGAAAAATGCCAGAAAAAGGGGGTGGATCTCCTGGTTGCAAACGATATCTCCCGCTCCGACATCGGATTTTCCTCTCCGGATAACGAGGTGACCCTCGTCACCCCGGCGGGGGAATTCCGGACCCTTCCGCGGGCGGACAAGACCGCCATCGCCGGACAGATCCTCGACG
>JAJZGM010000143.1 GCA_021828525.1 Nitrospirota bacterium
GAGGGCCCCATGGCCCACAGGATTCTGGTCATCTTCGAAAAACCGATCATGCTGAGCTTCGAGCCCTCTGACCCCCATCTCTTCGCCACAGCCCTCGGGGTCGCCGACACCCCGCTTGAAATCAGCCTCCTCCTCCGGGACTCGGCCGTGACCTACGCCGTGTCGGCCCAAGCCCCGAGCGCCCGGATCCTGGGTCAGGAGATTGCCCCGTCGGGGACCACCCCCGCCCGGCTCGTCACCTTCATGCTCGACCATGGAGCCGTGGTCCGGGTGGTCAGGGAGGATCTCGAGGAACGCGGAATCCCTCCTTCCCTGCTTGTCACCGGGGTCCGGGTGGTCGGCCGCTCCGACACGGCGGACATTTTCGCGGAGAATGACGGTGTCATCCTCTGGTGACCCCGGCCGGCCCCTCCTTGATGTGACGGCCCTTTACAATCCCATCGACTGCCAGAGCCTGGGGGTGCTCCGGACCACGCTCTCCTCCCTGGCGCCGGGTGAGCTTCTGACGGTCGTCGCCAACCGCTTCCAGTCCCGCGAAATTGCCGCCTGGGCCAAAAAGTTTCGCCACGAGATGACATCCTCCGAGGAGCATGACGGCCGGGTGATCCTGACGCTCAAAAAGGCCGGAGCCTCCCCGCCATGAAGATGTGCATCGTCGCGACCCGGGGAGACCACACCTCCCTCGTGAATCTCCTCTCGACCGTGATGGCGGGGGCCGTCTCCGAGATGTCGGTCCGCGTCCTTCTCCGGGACGAGGCGGTCGTCATGGTGACACGGGAGAGGATCCTTCGCCCTGTCCTCTCTCCCCTCCTGGCCATGGATCAAGGCTTACCCGCAAGGCTTGAGGAGGCCGGCCTTTGCGACCTCCCGGCCCTCTTCCGGAAGGCCCGGGCGATGGGGGATGTCCGCTTTATGGCCTGCTCCTCCTCTCTGGCGATCGCCGGGATCCTCCCGGAGGAGCTGATCGGCGAGATCGACGAGGTCCGGGGACTCACCTCCTTCCTTCTGGAGGAGATCTCCGGGGCCGATATCCTCCTCTCCTTCTGACCACCGGTCCCTTCCGGGATCCCTCTCCCCCTCTCCTCCGTCCCGATCAAATTGCCGGTTGCCCTGGATATTTTTCCCCCCTGTGCTACTTTTAAACAGAGATGAATGCGCGCCGGATCCGGGATGCCTCCGGACCGGATTTTCTGGAGAAAAGGAGAGTCAGATGATGGAGAGCGTTCGGCCTCCGGCAGTGGCCGGGGCCTTTTATGAGGGCGGAAGGGAGAATCTCATGGGGACGGTGACGGAGCTATTGGATGAGGCCGGCCGGCAGGTCCATGTCCGGCCGGGGCCGACTCCGAAGGCCCTGATCGTCCCCCATGCGGGATATGTCTATTCGGGCCCCGTCGCGGCCAGCGCCTATGTCCTTCTTGGCAAAGCCCGGGGACTTGTCACGCGGGTCGTCCTCCTGGGTCCGGCCCACCGGGTCTATCTCCGGGGCCTCGCCCTGCCCGAGGCCCGGGCCTTCCGGACCCCCCTGGGCGAAGTTCCGGTCGACCGGGAGGGAGTCCTGCGCCTCTCCGGCATGCCCCAGGTCTCGGTCAACGGCGAGGCCCACCGGCTCGAACACGCCCTTGAGGTGCAGCTGCCCTTCCTTCAGGTGCTCCTGGGGGATTTCACCCTGTTGCCGCTCGTGGTGGGACAGGCCTCCCCCGAAGAGGTGGAGGAGGTCCTCGCGGCGGTCCGGGGCGGGCCTGAAACCCTGATCGTGGTGAGCTCCGACCTCTCCCATTACCTGAAGAGTTCGCTTGCGCGCGAGATCGATGCAAGGACCGCCCGGACCATCCTGGATCTCGATCCGGAGCTCGTTCCGGAGGAGGCCTGCGGGGCCTTTCCCGTGAACGGCCTCCTCCTGGCCGCCCGGAAATGGCATCTTCAGCCCTTCGAGGTCGATCTCAGGAATTCGGGGGATACCGCAGGCACGCCCGACCAGGTCGTCGGATACGGCTCCTTCGCCTTCTTCGAGAAGAGCTCAGGCTCCGAGTCCCGGGCGGAAGAAGCGGCCATCGACGGCTCGCGTCTCGTGGATCTGGCCCGGGAGTCGGTGGAGACCGAGCTCGGCCATGGAATGCTCTCCCGTCCGTCAGGGCCCCCCTGGCTTTTCCGGCCGGGGGCCACCTTCGTCACGTTGACGAAGCACGGACAACTCCGGGGGTGCATCGGGTCGCTCGAGGCCTGGCGGCCCCTTATAGAAGACCTCCGGACCAATGCCCAGGCTGCGGCCTTCCACGATCCCCGGTTTCCCCCGGTGGTCCGGGGAGAGCTCGACCGTCTCAGGTTCGAGGTCTCCCTTCTCTCCCCCCCTTCTCCCCTGCCCGTCTCCGGGGAGGAGGATCTCCTCGAACAGCTCCGGCCGGGCACAGACGGCCTGATTCTCTCCCTGGGCCGGGCCCGCGGAACCTTCCTTCCCCAGGTCTGGGAGCAGCTCCCGGAACCGGAGGAGTTCGTGGGGCATCTTAAAGAAAAGGCCGGCCTCCCCCGGGATTTCTGGTCTGATGGGCTCCGGTTCTGGCGCTATTCCGTCAGCCACTGGAAAGAGGACGACCGATGATCGGACCTGATGACGCCCGATGGTGGCACCGGCTTTCCGACGGAAGGATTTCCTGCGATCTCTGTCCCCGGGACTGCAAGCTTCACGAGGGGCAGCGGGGACTTTGTTTTGTCCGGAAACGGGAGGGGGACCGGATGGTCCTCGACACCTGGGGCCGGTCGAGCGGCTTCTGTCTCGATCCGGTCGAGAAGAAGCCGCTCAACCATTTCTATCCCGGCTCCTCCGTCCTCTCCTTCGGAACGGCGGGGTGCAACCTCTCCTGCAAGTTCTGCCAGAACTGGGACATGTCCAAGTCGAGAGAGCTCGACACCCTGATGGACCGGGCCAGCCCCGACGAGCTTGCCAGGGCGGCCGAGGAATGGGGAGCCCGAAGCGTCGCCTTCACCTACAACGATCCTGTCATCTTCGCGGAATATGCCATCGACGTTGCGGAGGCCTGCCGGGCCCGGGACATCCGGACGGTGGCGGTGACGGCGGGCTACATCAACGAGGTCCCCCGCCGCGAATTTTTTGCCTGCATGGATGCGGCCAACGTCGACCTCAAATCCTTTTCGGAGGAGTTTTACTTCAGGATCACCGGGGGCCATCTGAAGCCTGTCCTGGACACACTGGTCTACCTTCGCCACGAAACCGCCGTCTGGTTCGAGATCACCACCCTCCTGATCCCCGGCCAGAACGACAGCCCGTCGGAGATCGGGTCGATGGCCGACTGGATCCTCCGGGAGCTGGGGCCCGACATCCCCCTCCATTTTACGGCCTTCCATCCCGACTACCAGATGACCGACCTTCCTCCGACCCCTCCGGAGACTCTCCTTGAGGCCCGGCAGATCGCGCTTTCCCGGGGACTCCGGTTTGTCTACACGGGCAATGTGCGGGACCCGGAAGGTCAGACCACGCTCTGCCCCTCCTGCCACACGGCCCTCATCCGGCGGGACGGCTACCGGATCGACCGGTACGAGATCGACCGGGAAGGCCGGTGTTCCGTCTGCCATACCCCCATTCCCGGCCACTTCGGAGATCCCCGGAACTTCACCTCTTTCGGGAACCGCCGGATCCCGGTCCTTCTTCATCCCGGCCGCTGATCCGAAGCCCTGATCGACCTTTTTTCGAGACTCTGCCGGACCTCCTCGTCTCCGAGCCGGGGAAAGGAGAGGGTGAACTGGCTGACCGACCGGAAGTCCTCCGGGGTCCGAAGGCAGATGATCCGGTCGGCCAGAGGCCGGATCCGGAGCCGCGCCTCGCGGGATGCCACCGGAATTGCGGCCGCCAGAGATTTCGGATCTTCCGCCCGGATCACCGAAAGCGCCCTTTGGCGATCCTCCCCCGGCCCCACCCCGATGAGTCCCCCCCTCGGAAGACTATAAGGAGTTCCCCCTTTTCATCGACGGAGCCTAGGACGGATTCCGGGTCTCTGGCGCGCTCCCGGGCCGCCGCTTCCCGGTCCCGGATGAGTCCCCCGGTCAGACCAGA
>JAJZGM010000144.1 GCA_021828525.1 Nitrospirota bacterium
CTCCACGAACAGGGGGTTGTCGATATTCTGGCAGAAGAAGGAAAGGGAGAGGCCGCCGCCGCCGCCTACATGATGAAGGAGTCCCGGTCCCGGAATGGATACTCAGCAGTCAGGGAGATCCGGAAAGAGATTCATCCGGTCACCTACGAAGAGCTGATAAAAGTGACCGAACGTTGGGTCGACGCTGCCCTGCGCCTCGATGAGCGCAACCTTCGCATGATGGAAAGGCTCGTTTCCAGGCAGACAGCAAAATTCGTCTCTGCCTGAAACGCACAGGGAGGCTTAATGTTCAGGTCAATTTCTGAACGGAATCTGTTCCTAAAAAAGCCCGAAGTCACCGGCCTCCCCTTCTTTCCTTCCCTTATTCCGGCAAGACGATCTGCGGAAGGAGAAGGGAATGCTTTCTGGCCACCGGTTCAAGCGGGGAGAGGGACTGTGTCAATCCATCCTCGAAGGCCCCGAGGATTTCCACATTTTGAGACTCCATACCTCCTGCGGGTTTCAATCTCAGGGGGCATGGGCTTTTGAGATACATGAACAAGGGATTTAGAAGAGCTGTAGGATTACCAGACCTGCAAAGATCAGGAATGGGTCTGAATGAGGCGACCTGTGCTTAAAGGTCGGCGATCATTTGGTTTTTGGGATTTTCACATCTACCCCGTCGGATCCGTTTCTTTTGCGCGCGCACTTGCTGTTCCCAGCTGTCTCTCCAATGACTCCAGAGTCTCTCGGAAGGCCCCGGAGATGGCGGAGAGAAGCAGGTTCGGACGGGTTGTTTCCATCTCGGACACCTTGAGCATTGAGACCAGGGAGCAGGCTTCCGACAAGGCCATCGCCCCCACCTGGAGGGCCCCGCCTTTCATCGCATGGGCCTTGTCAAGGAAGCTTGTATGATCCCCATCCCCCACGGCCTCTTCCATCTCGAAAAGTAGCCGGTATCCGTCGGAGCGAAAGGATTGCAGGAGATCGGACAGGAAGGAGGGGCTGGAACTGACCCGGGAGAGCTTTTCGAAGACTTCCGTGTCCAGAATCTTCTCCCGGTTTTTTCTGACCATTTTGGGGAATGGCTTTTCGGCCTTTTCCCGGACAATCCTGTCCAGTGTTCCAATCAGGATCCGGCTATCGACAGGCTTGGCCAAGAATGCATCCACCCCTGTTTTCCGGCAAACTTCTTCCACCTCTGGAGTCACTGCCGCGGTCAGGATCATCGAGGCGATCCGGGAACGGGGATTCATGAACCGGGCGGCCTTCAGGACGTCGAGCCCCCCCTGTCCCGGCATGTTGTAGTCGAGGATCATCGCATCGAAGAGCCCGTCCGGCGATTCCTCCAGGAGGTCCAGGGCCTCCTCCCCGTCGTGGGCGAGTGAGACCGTATGGCCGGCCTCCCGGAGCATCTCCTGAAGGACCCTCCGGTTGATCGCATTGTCTTCGGCCACGAGAACGGAAAGCGATCGCCTCTTTTGCCCCTCTTCCCGGACCGTCGCCCATTTTTGTGTGGGCAGAACCCTGAGCATCGGGAGGAGCAGGGCGGGGTCGGGCGGAAGTATCGTGTAGATCCGTGGGATGCTCCAGAGGTCGGAAAGGGCGGGAAGGGTCAGCGGCGTCTCCTTTTCGACAAAGATCACCGGAAGGACATCGAGGAGGGGGGAGGAGCGCAGGAGGCTAAGAGCATCGTCCCATTCCTGAAGGCGCTGTCCGATTTTCACGACCAGAGCCTCGGGAGAGTTGTTTTCCATGAAGGCCCGCGTTACGTAATCAAGAGCCGACTGCCGGTCTTTGACTATTGTCAGCTCGACCCCATCTCCCGGTAGTCGGGAAGGGAGATCGTCCTGCTCCTCGGAAAAGTTCATGTACAGGATCCGGACCGGACCGGCTTCCGGCCCCGGGTTCCGGACGGAAAGGGCAGAAGGATCTTCGCATGTGAACGGTACCTCGAACCAGAACCTGGTTCCCACCCCGATCTGGCTTGCAAACCCGATCGTTCCGCCCATTGTCTCCACCATCTCCCGGGCGATCGAGGTTCCCAGACCCGTTCCTCCGTACTTTCTCGTTACTGAGGCATCCCCCTGGACGAACCTTTCGAAAATCCGGGGCTGGATTTCCTCCGGAATGCCGATTCCCGTGTCCTCTACTACGACCCGGAGATATCCCGAATGGTCGGTGGTCCGGAGTCCCGAAACCGACAGTTCGACTTTTCCTCGTTCGGTGAACTTGACTGCATTGCCTAGAAGGTTGACCAGCACCTGATGAAGCCGCCTCTCGTCTCCTGACAAAATCTCCGGGAGAAACCCCGATAGTCGGAAAGAAAATAGGATTTTTTTTTCGTGGGCGAGAGGGGCGATGGTTCTGGTCGATTCCCCGAGAAGTCGGAAGAGGTTGAACGGCTCCTTCTGGACTTGGCTCTTTCCGGCTTCGGTTCTCGAGATCTCCAGAAGGTTTTCGATCAGACCCTGAAGGGATCTGGCCGAGGCCGAAAGAGATTGCAGAAGTGATCGCTGTTCGTGGGTGGGGTTGGACTTCCAGAGAAGATCCCCGATTCCGATCACGCCGGCCAAGGGGGTCCGGAGTTCATGGCTCACCGTGGTCAGAAACTGGGATTTGGCTCGTGAAGCGTCATTGGCAGCATCGAGTGCGGCGTAAAGCTTCCGGATCAGGGAGGACATGTAAAGGGGCAGGATGATGATGGCCAGCAGGAAACTCTCGTATAGCCACGGCTCTTTCGACCAGATGGGGTTTTTAAGGAAGACGGCGGTGAGGCCGGCGGCCGAAAGGGCGGAAGATAGAAGGAGATAGGTCCTCCCGTAACGGAATCCGTTTCCGATGATGACCCAAAGATAAATGATCACTAGGACGATGCCCTGTTCCCTAGAAGTGGCAAGGAAAAGGGTCGTGCATCCGATGTCAACCAGCATGCCGGCGATCCGCCGGGGAGGATTGATGCCGGGATTTCTCAGAATGTCGAGAAAGATCAGAATGGCCGAGCTGATAAGGAAGAGGACCAGCCCGAGGAGATGGAGAGGAGAAAGGGTTGTGCTCTGGGGCTCAATAAGGGCAAACAGGGAGGCCACCCCCCCTACCCCGATCCGGAAAAGGGCCTGCCCATGCTCGCTATCTGGCCGGGCCCGAAGACGCTCCAGAATCGTTTTCCGGGAAACCGGTGGGAGATCCGGATGGATGCCTGTCCCGGCCTCTTGTCCCTTATCCATCCTTGTCCCTCATCTCTTGAAAAAGAGCCTCGACGATGTCTATTCGGGAGGCGAAGGAGCGGATGCAGGCCGGGTCGAAAAGGCGGCCCGCATTGTCGAGCATGTACCGGTAGGCGTCGTCGAAGGCCCAAGCCGGCTTGTACGGACGGGCAGTGGTCAGAGCATCGAAAACGTCGGCCACCGCGACGATCCGGGAGTCGAGCGAAATGGTCTCGCCGGAATAGCCGTAGGGGTAACCGCTTCCGTCGAATCGTTCCTGGTGGCCCAAGGCGATCTCCCCACCAAGTCGCAGGATTTCAGAGGAGCTGTTCCGGAGGATCTCGTATCCGATCTGGGTGTGGGTTTTCATCACCGTCTCCTCCTCAGGGGTGAGCGGCCCCTCCTTCAGGAGGATCCGGTCGGGGATGCCGATCTTCCCGATGTCATGCATGGGAGCCGCGAGCTCCAGAAAGTGGCAGTGTTCCTCGGGAAGCCCCAGGCCCTCAGCGATCAGGCGGGAGTACTTCGCCATGCGAAGAATGTGTTTTCCGGTTGACCTGTCGTGATAGTCGCCGACCCTGGCCAGGATAAGGAGCGTTTCCCGTTCCCTGTTCAGGATCTGCCGGGTTGCCTTTGCCACCTCCTGTTCAAGCCAGTCGGCCCGGCTCTTGATAATCTGGGAGCTTCGGTGCAGGGCCAGCAAATTGTAACACCGGGCCTTGCATTCGTATGGATCCAAGGGGCGGGTCAGGAAATCCGTCGCCCCAGCCTCAAGGGATTCATAGCGGACATCCCGCTCGTCGAAGATCGTGACGATCACCACCGGAATAGTGCTGCACCCGGGCATCTTGCGCAATCTTCTCGTAAATTCGGCCCCG
>JAJZGM010000145.1 GCA_021828525.1 Nitrospirota bacterium
CAAATTGCCACCAGTCTCCCCTTCCCAAGGGGCTCCCAGTGTTACGGGCACCCTGTCCTTTGGCGCTCCCACCAGCGGCACCTCCTTACAGACAAACCAAAATGGAATGATCAACGCCACCTATCCCTCATCAGGGGGTACCACCTCCCCCGCCTTCTTCGATACGGGATCGAATGGCTTCTTCATCGACAATTCGGCCCTTCTCAAGTGCACGGGCAACCTGTCAGGATTTTTCTGCGAGAATGCCCCAAACCAAAACGCCACGCTCACAGGGACAACGGGATCTCCCACCTTCCCTTTGTCCTTTTCGATTGTGAGCGCCCAGACTCTTTTGGCCACCGGGAACAACGACTTCTCCACCCTGGGGGGGTATGCCCCGGGAACATTCGACGCGGGATTTCCGGCCTTTCTCCTGGGATATCCGATCGGAATCCGATGGGATTCGACCTGCACCACCAACGGCCCTGGATGTTTTCTGATAGGAAATTAAGGATAAAAAGAGAACAAAAACCAAGGGCCCCCTCACGTGAGGAAAACCTTCACGCCCCCTTCCAAAAGGTTTCATTTCTGAAGGAATTTGAAAAAGTCCTCTGGCCCGTTTTTTCTCCCTTGAACACCTTCTCTCTCCCCCCTACAATGAAGTCATCGTCGGGACAACCGCCTATCAAAAGGAGCTCCCTATGAAACGGATCGTCATCGCCGGTTCCGGCTTCGGGGGACTCGCCGCCGCACGCGCCCTCCGGGAGAGGGCCCCGAAGGAGACGGAGATCCTCCTGGTCTCCCCCCGTTCTGAGCTTTTGTACTATCCCGGCCTGATCTGGATTCCCACCGGACTCAGGTCCCCCTCCGACCTTCGGATTCCCCTTGAGAGCTTTTTCCAAAGACACCGGATCCGCCACATTCCCGAAACTGTGACCGGTGTCGAGGAGAAGGGCCGGATCCTGGTGACCGACAAGGGGCGTCACGAAAACGACGCCCTCCTGATCGCCACCGGCTCCGCCTCCCTCCGCAAGCTTCCGGGCATCGAGCACAGCCGCTCGATCTGCCAGGGAATCGAGGATGCCGTGGCCATCCGGGAGAAGATCGAGGGCCTGGAGACCGGCACCATCGCCTTGGGGTTCGCCGGAAACCCAAACGAACCCTCGGCCGTCCGGGGAGGACCCGTCTTCGAACTCCTTTTCGGCCTCGACACCTGGCTTCGAAAGAACGGCCGGAGGAGCAAGATTTCCCTGACCTTCTTCAGCCCCGCCACCGAGCCGGGAAACCGGCTTGGGCCGAAGGCCGTCAGAAATCTCCTCTCCGAGATGGCGAGACGGAACATTCCGACCCATCTGGGCGCCAAGCTTTCGAACTTCTCACCGGAGGGCGTCACGACCGAGGCGGAGAGCTTTCCTTCCGACCTGATCATCTTCACCCCCGGACTCCGGGGCCCGGACTGGGTGGCCGGAACCGATCTTCCCAAGTCTCCGGGGGGCTTCATCAAGGCGGAGAAGACCTGCCAGGTTTCCGGATGGCCCGGAACCTTTGTGGCCGGAGACTGCGGGGCCTACCCCGGACCGGACTGGATGCCCAAGCAAGGCCATTCGGCCGACCTCCAGGCGGAGACGGCCGCCCACAACATCTGCGAACATCTCGAAGGACGATCCGGCACAAGGGAATTCCGGGTCGAGCTGGTCTGCGTCGTCGACAGCCTCGATTCGGGCACCCTGGTCTACCGCACCCCGACCCGGAACATCCTCCTTAAAAGCTCCCTCTTCCACAACGCCAAGTCCTTTTTCGAACGGAGGTACCTCGCCCGCTACCGCTAAAAAAAAACCTTGAAGCCGGATCCAAACCTGTCTATCCTGAGAGAACCCTTGACCCGGAAAACCGAGGAGGTCATCCATGAGCACGAAGTCCTTCAAAGGCCGTCCCGTCCCCAAACCTACCGCCGCCGATCTCGAGGAAGAACCGGTTTCGAGCTCCCGATGGGAGGTCCTCATGGAGCGACTGGACCGGGCCTGGACGGAAAACAAGATTGACAAAAAAACTTACCAGATTCTGCTCGAGGCACTGGATGAAGCGGAAAGCAAGAACACCAATGTGGAGGGAGCATGAGCGGACCGAACAGGAAGGCCACGAAGAATATCGCAGCTGATCTTAACGAAACATCCGTCTCAAGCCCCATGTGGGAAACCCTCATGGAGAAGCTCGACCGGGCCTGGACGGAAAACAAGATCGATCTCAGGACCTACGAGATCTTCCTCGAGGCCCTGACCGAGGCTGAGGCCCAGAACATGGACATCGAAGGCGGAGCATGAGCGCCTCCCTGCGCCTCGTTCCATCCCAGCGGCTTTCCGAAGGGGCCGGAGTCACGGTCCACCGGACCCTTGGCACACCGACCCTCCGGACCCTGGACCCCTTCCTGATGCTGGACCACTTCAACAGCACCAACCCCGGAGACTACATCGCGGGGTTTCCCGACCATCCCCACCGGGGCTTCGTGACCTTCACCTACCTTCTCGAGGGGCACATGCTCCACCGGGACAGCATGGGACACGAAGGAGACCTGGTCACCGGCGGAGCCCAGTGGATGAAGGCCGCCCGGGGCGTCATCCATTCCGAGATGCCGCAGCAGACACAAGGGCGAATGAGCGGCTTCCAGCTCTGGATCAACCTTCCGGCACGGGAAAAGATGTCCGATCCGGAGTACCGGGAGATCCTTCCCGGAGAGATCCCCGTCATCCGCCATGAGAACGCTGAGATCCGGCTCCTGGCCGGAAGCTGGGCCGGCCAGGAAGGGGCCCTCACCGATCCCCTGACCCATCTTCTCTATGCCGACATCACCCTCTCCCCCCAGGGATCCCTCTCCCTTCCCTCCCGGCTCTTTGCCGGCCGAAGCGCCTTCCTTTACGGGATCGAGGGATCGCTCCGGGTCTCGAAGACGGAGATTCCTCCGGAAACACTCGCCGTCCTTTCCTCTCCCAACTCCCCCGCCACCTTGGAGATCCCTCTCTCCTCAGGCTCTCTCCCCGCACACTTCATCCTCGTCTCGGGTCGTCCGATCGGGGAGCCGGTCGTGGCCTATGGACCGTTCGTCATGAATACCCGCGAAGAGATCGAACGGGCCATCGACGATTACCGGAACAATCGCTTCGTCTGATCTCCTCCCCCGTCTTCCCTAGCCCGAGATCGTCTCTTTGGAGGGCGTTCCCGGGACCTTTTCCTGAAGCAGCACCGCCGCGACCATCAGAATTCCGAAGGAAACAGGAAAGATCCCCGGGACAGGTTCATGCAGGAACAGGAGGGAGAGAAGGGCCCCTAAGAAGGGGGAGAAGGAAAACCAGGCCCCGGTGCGGGACACCCCGATCAGACCGATCGACCGGAGAAAGAAGACCAGGCTCATGCCGTACCCTATGGCCCCGGTCAGGAGAATATAGAGGAACTCGGAGGAGGGCCGGGGGACAGATTCAAGGGAGAAGGCCAGGAGGAAGAGGAGAAGGGAGGAGCCCACTCCTTTCCAAACGGTCAGGGCCAGGGGATTGAGTCCGGAAAGATACCGGAGAATGTTCGAGTCCAGTGCCCAGAGCAAGGAGGCCCCCAGGAAGGGGAGGGCCCAGATTCCGGCCTCGCCTGAGCCCTTCCAGGATAGGAGCGCGCACCCCGACCCCCCGAGGATCGTTCCGGCAATCAGCCGGCCGGTCATTCTCTCCCGGAAGAGAAAACCCGCGATCAGGACCGTGAAGATCCCTTCGGCATTCATGAGAAGACTCCCCTGGGAAGCCCGGGCTCCTGAGAGTCCCACCACCAGAAGAACCGGCGCGGCCACACCCCCGATAAGGATGGACCCTGCAAGGGCCCATCGGGCGGTCCGGGAGATTCCGCCTTTTCCCAGAAATTCCCCTGAGCTCTTCGGGGCAAGGCCCAGAAAGGGAAAGATTCCGACAGAGGCTCCGAAGACAGATCCCGCATAAAGGAGAGCCGACAGGAAAATCGGCGGATACCGGTC
>JAJZGM010000146.1 GCA_021828525.1 Nitrospirota bacterium
TCGACATGGTCTTGACGTGTTCCCCCGACCCGATCGATCTCTCTTTCCTGGATTACCCGGAGAAGCTTGGCCTGAAGCGAGAGTTCCATCTCTCCTATTTCATCGAGGAGAAGAGTGCCGGTGTGGGCCAGCTCGAACTTCCCGATTTTCCGGTTGGCCGCTCCTGAAAAAGCGCCCTTTTCGAAGCCGAACAGTTCCGATTCCAGTAGATTGTCAGGGAGAGCGGCACAGTTGACTGCCACGAAAGGACGATGGGCCCGGGTCGACCGTTCATGGAGAAACCGGGCCAGAAGTTCCTTTCCTGTCCCGCTTTCACCTTCGACCAGAATGGTAGCCGGAGTCGATGCGACCGCATCGACCATCTTGAGGAGCCGGATCATCCCGGGATCCCGGGTCACAATAGGTCGGGACACGGTTTCCCATGGTTGGGTCTTGACCCGTTCAATGGCCAGGTCCGCAAGAAGGGATCCGCACTGCAACGGTTGAGATGAAGGGTCGAGGATTTTTCTGAGATCTTCCGCCTTGAAGGGTTTCGTCAAAAAATTGACTGCTCCCATTCTCATCGCTTCCACGGCTTGGGGAACAGTTCCATATGCCGTCATTAAAATGACACGCGTCAGGGGAGAGGTTTCCTTCAGTCGGGACAACAGTTCCCATCCGTCTATCGATGGCATCCTGACATCGCTGATCACCCACCCATATTCTTCGCGGGAGATTTTTTCCATCGCCTCGCGACCGTTCTGGGCCAGGCTTACCCGATATCCGTCCCGGCTCAAAGTCTCCCTGAGGGCGATCGCCATTTCCGGTTCGTCATCGACCACCAGCACACTGCCGGCTTCCTGTAGACTCACCTTCTCCTCCTTAACTTACCCGTTGACCGCCTATATCTCCGTTCTTTCCTTTGGAATCGACAGGGAAAAGAGCGTCTGGCCTCCCGACCGGACATATCGAACCTCTCCTCCGTGAGCGGTGGCGACATTATGGACGATGGATAAACCCAGCCCCGTTCCTTTGGCCCGTGTCGTAAAAAATGGGTCAAAGATTCGTTCCTCAACTTCCATTGCAATTCCCGGGCCATTATCTTTTATCGTAAATACATAATCGCCACAACTACTTATGTTAACGTCAAACTGGACTTCCCCTGTCGGAAGTCCGACAACCGCCTCCAGAGCATTGGTAACGAGGTTGAAAAGGGCATGGTAGAGCAGATGCTCGTCAATGTTCAAAGAGGCGTCGGGAATAATGGAGGGAGACACAAAGACCAGTGTTTTTTCAGGGCGAGACCTTCCGGCAGAGCCGATTACCCGGGAAAAATCGGCAGCCATCCGGAGGATCAGGGGCCTGGCGGGAACAATTAGTTCCTGCATTTCGGGAGTTCTGGTGTGATAGAGGAGATTGCCTATCAGGCGATCCATCGACGAAATGGAGGTCGCCATGTGAGAGAGGAACTCCCTGGACTCGGAACTGGGAGCATCCTTGGTGAGAAGTGAGGTGAAAAGTTCGAGGCTTCCCAAGGGGTTTCTGAGTTCGTGGGCAATCTGGGCGACCATCTCCCCCATGGCCTTGAGACGCCGGTCCCTTGCGATTTCCGCTTCCATCTCCCTGCTTCTGGTCACGTCTGTAAAGATAAACACGTATCCGATGATCTGGGAGGACGGACCCTGGACAGGACGCCGGACGACAACCCAGGATCGTCCCCGGTAATCGAATGCCGCTTCGTCCCGAAAAACCGCATCTCCAGGTTCCGGAGGAGGCCATAACTCCTTCTGCGACAACACTTTGATAAAAGTCGGATCCTGCGGGTCGATAAAGGTCTCCATTGCAGGATTCCTGAAGAGAGGAGCCCCTCCGGGAGTCACGACCACAACGCCTGCGGCAAGACTCTGAAGGATGGCTTCAAGAAATGTTCCCTGACGGTCGAAGGCCCGGTTCTTTTCGCTCAGGGCCTCCGAAAGGTCAGCGATGCGCCTTTCAAGAGCGGAGTAGGAAGACACGAGCGATTCGGAGGCCGACTGGAAAGACAGGAAGGCATCCCGGAGAATCTGCTCCCTGTCTGGGGGGGGAGAGGGACGATCGGCCTCGCGATGACCTGTTTCATCGACATCATTGTTTTCCACCGTTATTCTCCAATCCCATCGATTCAATCTTCAACCGAGCGACCTTTCCGATTTCCTTGCCGCCGGAAGCTTTCTCCGCCCTTTTGAAAAAATCAAGGGCATCTGTCCGGTCTCCTCGCCCGAGCGCCATGTTACCCATCTGGTAGAGGACCCATGGGCGTCTCCTATCCGAAGGACAGCATTCAAGAAGTTCCTTCCAATAAGCTTCTCCCCGTGTCAGATCCCCGCGGGACCAGGAAAGTTGGCCCAGATGGAAGAGCGCATCGGACAACAGGGCCTTATCCCCGGACCTGTCCCGAAGAGACGGCAAAACACGAACCAGGGCCTTTTCGCCTTCCTCCTCCTTTCCTGCCGCCAGATCAAGCAGGCCCAGGCGGGCCTTGAGCCGGGTGGTGTGCTCAACGGGAACTCCCGATTTGAGCCATTGTTCAAGCAGGGTCCGTTCCATTGAAGTCTGGCGGGACTTTCGAGTCAGGGCAATAGCCCGGGAAAACCAGAGGGCCCGGTCTCCATCCGAAAGAGACCTATCCGAGAGATTTATTCTTGCCCACTCCAAGGCGGACTTCTCCCCGCGAGAGGACTCGAGCCAGTCAAAACGGAGAAAAGAGGCCTCTCTTCTGGACTTTTTATCATGAATATTTTCGAGAGCCCGGTCGAGATTCTCGAATGCCTTGTCGGGAGCGCCCTTTTTCCATTGGGCCCGGGCCAGAAGCAAGGCAAGATTCCCGCCTCCAGGAGAGGAGAGGGAGGGAAGCCTGTAGCGGTAGGACCGATAAAATGCCAGGGTCCTGGAGGCCTTGAGGGGGTGGGACAGGGACAAGATCTTCTCCAGCAGGATTCGTTGCTCCATCGCAAGGAGTCTGCGGCCGAAGGATCCTGACAGATCGGTGTCTCCTTCGAGTCGGGAGAGGATTCTCAGGGCCTCTTCGCTCCTCCCTTCCATGTCGAGAAGACGGATGCGGAGAAGGGCGGCCTCTCCGGCAATCCTCACATTTCTTTCCTCCGATTCCAGCTGCGCCAGACGATCGATCGCCTTGTCCCTCACCTCAGGAAGGGAAGCGGGAGAATTCTTCCCGGAAATGAAGGTCATTCGGATCAGTTGCAGCTGGGCCAGATGACTGCCTGTTGTCCCGGGGTTATCTGCGATGACGGCCCTGAGGCGGGCCCGTTCATGGGATGCCGGGCCCATTCTGCCCGCAATGCGTGCCATATAGTACTCGGCTTCGCTTGTGCGCCCATCATCGGGATAAAGGTGTAGAAGGGTGCGGAAGAGACGCGCCGCCCGCCGATTGTGCTCCATGGAATACGCATAGCGCCCCAGAAGAATGAGGACTTCCGGATGTTTGTAGGGATAGGTGCTGGAGAGATTGAGAGCCTTGATATAAAGGCCCTGGGCCTCGCCAGGCCGCCCCTCGTCCATCAGAAGATGTCCCATGGCATAGTCGTAACGGAGGGTTTCCTCCTTTGTCCTGGGCAACCTCTTCGACGAAAGCGGACTTTGCGGGCCGATCTCCTTCAGAATCTTTTCTGCCTGATCAAGGTGTCCTTCCTCTCTCAGGGAATCGGCCATCAGGAGTTTCGCCCGAAACACCCAGGGACCCTCGGGAAACCTCGAGACGACCTGGTCGAGGAGTCCTCTCCCCTCGACCCCGAAGCGTTGACGGATCAGATATTGTCCCATCCGGTAACGCACCTCCCCCTTGTCCCAACCCGAAGGAAGAACAGCCTCAGCCTGCCGGAACAGCTTCAGGGGTGCCCGGAAATCCCTGTTTTTAGACTGGATCGTTTCTATTGCGGAAATGCGGGCTAAAAGGAGCAGTGCCGGCCCTTTCAAAATGGATCGGGGATGGGAGGAGATCGGA
>JAJZGM010000147.1 GCA_021828525.1 Nitrospirota bacterium
CCGGAGACGAATTCCGGGAGGACATACCGGTAGATCCGGCCGTTTTCGAAGAAGGCAAGGAGAACATCGACCCGGGAGACAAAATCCGTCAGGATATGGATGACCTCACGTTCAGAAAGGACCGTCCGCCGAAGGTCTTCGAGAATCTCCCCTTCCCTCGCCAACACCCTCGCACGGGCTTCCCGGAGCCCCCCCTCGAATTCGATAAGCTCGGAAAGAGTGAACCGTTCGGTGTTGGTCAGGGTCTGTTTTCGGAAATAATAGTCGGGCATCTTCTGGGACTGGGCCCGGGAGACCTCGATATAATAGCCGGCCACCTGGTTGTAACGGATCCTGAGATTTTCTATTCCCGTCCGTTGTCTTTCCCGCTCCTCCAGGTCGGACAGAATCCGATCTCCCTCAGATTCCCGTCGGCGGTATCCCGCCAGGAGATCGTCATAGCTGTCCCGGACAATCGGGCCCTCTCCCAGGACCATTGCGGGCTCATCCACCAGGGCCCCATCGAGGAGATCCAGGAGGGCCGTTTTCTCCCGGAGAAGGGAAAAATCCTTCCCGAATCCGGGAAAAAGATCCACGAGCTCGGGGATCCCCACGATTTCCAGGGCATTTCGGAAGGACCTCCGGAATTCCGTAAGGTCCCGGGGAAGACGATTCCCCATGGCGAGCCTAGCCAGGATCCGTTCCTGATCGCCGACTCCGCGAAGGAGGGGAACGATCCTGTCGGCCAGCCGGGGATGGGAGGAAAATCCCCGGATGACCCGGTGTTTTTCCTCTATCGGAGAACTTTCAGCATCGGGAGAGAGGAGCCATCGTCTTAGCATGCGGCTTCCCATGGGAGTCCGGCACCGGTCGAGGAGGGAGACGAGGGAGGAGGCCTTTCCTCCCTCCCTTCCGTGATTTTCCCCCGGAAGAACATCGAGATGCCGGAGGGTCCAGCGGTCAAGCAGAAGGGTGGGAGATCCTCCCTCGAGATCGATCCCGCGAAGATGGGCAAGGACGGTCCGTTCATGGGTGGCGAGGAATCCGAAAAGGAGGCGCAGGGCCCCGTGGGAGACCTCGGGAAGATCCGGAACACGGTAGCCGGGAGGGAGCCACCCGGAAAAGTCTGATTTGCAGGGCTTATCGAATATCACGCAAGGGATTCCGGGAAATTGGTCCCGGCAGGACTCCGCCTCAAGGATGAGCTCCCGGGCCTCCTTTCTCTCCAGCCAGTCCCGAAGGCCATCGAAGTCGGATTTTGCCTCCGGGGCCCAGACCGATATCCGGCCGCTTGTCAGATCAAGCGAGGCGGCCCCCCATTCCTCCCCCCTTTTCAGGATGGCAATTCCGTTCTGGGGAGCTCCCTCTTCCCGGGAGGGATCTTCCATCAGGGTGAACCGGGTGACTGTCCGGAGTATCTTCCGGGGAAAGAGCCCCGACGGATCCGCCTCCGATGTGGTCTGTTCGGCTATGGCCACCGCATAGCCGGCATGGACCAGCTTGGGGAGATACATGTCAAGACTCTTTGCGGGAATTCCACACATGGGAAGAGGATCGGGACGATTCTTGTCCCGGCTTGTAAGGGTCACCCCCAGAATCCGGGAGGCCAGTTCAGCCTGGTCCCCGAACAGCTCGTAAAAGTCTCCCAGCCTGAAAAACAGCAGGGCCTCTCCGGCCTCCTTCCTGAGCTCCCGGTACTGCCGAAAGAGAGGGGTCTCGGGGTAGACATGGGAAGAAAAGGAGGAAATTTCCGGCTCCTGGTCACCGGCAGAAGACGGGCTTTCAGTGGGGAACATGGGGCGGAGAGGATCCGGGAGGCCCTCCCTCCTGGGGGGTTCTCGCCCTTTTCAGTTTCGCGGTGACCTTCAGGAGAAAACTCCCCAGGAGGCTCAGAAGGATACCCAGGAGAACGGCACCCAGGACAACGACCCCGACCGAAAAGGGGCCGATCTGCCCCGAACCCGGAAGCGTAATGGTGATATGCTCCTGGTCGTTTTCCACCATGAAAAGCCATCCCGCAACGACCAGAATGAGTGCGAGAAGGAGTCTCATGTTCGCTCCTTCCCGAGCCAGGCCATGACCTTCTTCAGATCCTCCCAGACCTCCGCCTTGGCCGACGGGTTCCGGAGAAGGTAGGCCGGATGGTAGGTCGGCATGACCCGGATGTCAGGGAATCGGGAGAGACGGGCTTCCTTCCCCCGCAGTTTCGAGATTCCGCCCGTCTGGCCCAGGAGGGAAGCGGCGGCTGTCTGGCCCAGGAGCACGATCGCCTGCGGGGAGACGAGGGAAATCTGCTGTTCCAGGAAAGGAAGACAGGATTGGCGTTCGTTGTCTTCGGGGACACGATTTCCGGGAGGGCGGCATTTGACGATATTGGCGATGTAGACATCGGTGCGGGCATACCCCATGGCCCCGATCATCTTCGTAAGAAGCTCTCCCGCCCGCCCGACGAAGGGGCGGCCTGTGGCGTCCTCGTCGGCTCCCGGCCCTTCTCCCACGAACATGAGGGCCGCATCGGGGTTGCCCTCTCCAAAAACGACATTGGTCCGCGTGGAGGAAAGGGAGCAAAGAGTACAGGTCCTGGCCTTTTCCCGAAGAGCGGCAAGGTTAAGCTCCCTGTCCTCGGGAGGCCCGACTTCCGGACCCAGAGGGTCACCATTTTCCGGACCGTTGGCCTGCTCCTCCCGGGGAGATCTCGTCAGAAAAAGATCCGGAACAGTCTCTCCCAGGTAGCGCAAGTAGACGGCCAGACCCTCCCTCCCCTCAAGAACCTTGTTTCCCGTTCGGTCTGTCATCGGAATCCTTTCCCGGAACTTAAGATCGGCCAAAGGGTCGTAATGGCCCCCTCCTCCGCCTCTTCGATGGAGATCTCCCTTTCCAGGTCTGAGATAAGAGCCGGAAGGGTGTCGGCAAGCTCGGAGGCGAGACAGCCCCGGGAGGCTCCCTGACCCAGACGTTCCCCTGCGGCACCATGAAGAAAACACGCCAGACAGGCCGCCTGAAAGGGTTCCACTTTCTGGGCGAGAAGGGCCGCGATCATCCCTGTCAGGACATCACCCATCCCGGCTCCGGCCATGACCGGGTCCCCGGTCACATTGACATACTGGTGGCCGGCGGGATCGACGACGATGGTCCGGGCTCCCTTGAGGAGAACCACCCCTCCCGCTTTCCGGGCCCCTTCCCGGGCCAGCTCGAGGGGATTCTCCAGGACCCTTTGTGTCTCGACCCCCAGAAAACGGGCCAGTTCCCCCGGATGGGGGGTCATGACCAGAGGTTTTCCTTTCCGAAGCTTTGCAACCTCTTCCGGATGTCCGGCAAGGATGCTGAAGGTTCCAGCATCAGCCGCCACGGGCCCGGGAAAGTCCGCCAGGACCGTTTCCAGCAGCATCTGCCCTCCCGCATCGTCCGGAAGACCCGGCCCGCATCCGATGGCATCAATGCCTTCGAACGCCTGGCGAATGTCTCCTGAGGAAGGGGTGGAGGGGTCAAAAAACCGTCCCATCACTTCGGGAAGGGAGGATGCGTAGTCAGAGAGCCTCCTGTCCCATAATACCGTCGCCAGTCCCGCCCCCATCCTGAGGGATCCCCGGGCGGACAAGAGAACGGCTCCCGCCTTTCCGGGGCTCCCTCCCGCGATCAGGACATGGCCGGCCTGTCCCTTGTGGATCTGGGGAAAACGGCGGGGAAGAAGGGCCACGGCCTCACGGACGGTCAGACAGGAAGCCGTCCCCCCCTCGAGAAGGGCCGGGGGAATCCCGATCCGGGACAAAAAAATCGTTCCCGCAAACCGGGTTCCGGGATCGACAAGGAGTCCCCACTTCGGAGCGCCGAAGGTCACCGTGGCGGTGGCCTGGACGGCCGTCCGGCCGACGGCACCCGTGCGTCCGTCGACTCCGGAGGGAATATCGACGCTCACAACGGGAACACCCGAAGAGGCCGCCTGGTTCATCAACTCCACAAGGCGCACCAGAGACTCCGG
>JAJZGM010000148.1 GCA_021828525.1 Nitrospirota bacterium
TTCGACAAACTACGAACGGACGGACAGGCTTCGGAGCCATGTGACGGAAATGCTTCTGGACTGGCTTTCGCTGGGGCTTGATCCCGGCCGATGCACCCTTTTCCAGCAATCCCACGTTCTCGAACACGCCGAGCTCTATCTTCTGCTCGGAATGATGACGCCGGTGGCCTGGCTTCTGAGAAATCCCACCTACAAGGACCAGATGGTCCAGATCGAAAACAGGGATCTCGCCATGTACGGATTCCTGGGATATCCGGTTCTCATGACCGCCGATATCGTACTGTATCGTGCCACTCACGTTCCCGTCGGACAGGATCAGGTTCCCCACCTCGAACTGGCCCGGGAGATCGTCCGGCGTTTCCATGCACTCTATGGGGAGGTTTTTCCAGAACCCCTCCCGCTTTTGACCGAGACGCCGAAACTTCCCGGCCTCGATGGACGGAAAATGAGCAAGAGCTACGATAATTGCATCTTTGTATCCGATCCGGCCGACGTAGTATGGGAAAAACTCCGGACGATGAAAACCGATGAACGCCGGAAACGCCGCAACGACCCTGGAAATCCCGAAGACTGTCCGGTCTTTTCTCTCCACAATGTTTTTACTCCCCTTCCGGTCCAGAAGGAAATTGACCGGGACTGTCGGACGGCGGCCATCGGGTGCATCGACTGCAAGAAAATTCTGGCCGGCGGCATCGAGGCATTGCTCTCCCCGGCCCGGGAACGGCGCAAGGAGATTGAAAAACGCCCGGGACTTCTCTCCGAGGTCCTTGATGCCGGCCGCTCCAGAGCCGCGCGGGAGGCGGAACTCACCATGGAAAAAGTCAGGGATGCCATGAAAATATCCTGAAGGGTCAGGGAGGGGGGAAAGCCCGGAATCGGCCGGGAGACCGGACGAAAAGTTCCGTCCGGGTCAGCGGCCCACCAGCTTCATCATGTCCTCGGGATAGCGATCTCCGGCCGCCGACCCGGGTGGAAAGGCCTGGGCCAGCCGGACGACATCGATGAAAGAGATTGGGCGCTTGAGCGTGGCCGCATTTTCCTCGAGGTGGGCGATGGTCTTGGCACCGGGAATGGGAATGATCTCTGGCCCCTGGGCGTAGATCCAGGCCAGAGCCACCTGGGCCGGAGTCATCTGGTGCTTCCTTGCGATCTCCTCGAGGCTATCGAGCAGTTTGCGGTTTTTTTCGAGGTTCTCTTTCTGGAAGCGGGGAGTCCGGGCCCGGTAGTCCCCGGGGGGAAGGTCTTCCACCGACCGGATGCGGGAGGTCAGGAAGCCCCGGCCGAGAGGACTGTAGGGAACGAATCCGACCCCGAGCTGACGGCAGGCGGGGATGATTTCTGTTTCCGGGTCGCGGGACCAGAGAGAATATTCGCTCTGGACAGCCGCCACCGGGTGAACGCGGTGTGCCCGGCGGAGTGTTTCCGGCCCCGGTTCAGAAAGCCCGATATAGCGGACCTTTCCCTCCCTGACAAGTTCAGACATGGCACCGACCGTTTCCTCGATCGGGACGGAGGGATCAACCCTGTGCTGGAAGTAGAGGTCGATGGTCTCGATGCCCAGACGCTTGAGAGAGGCCTCGCAAGCCATCCGGACATAATCCGGATGGCCGTTGATACCCCGTTTTGAAGGATCGGAAGGGTCGCGGAAGATTCCGAATTTCGTTGCCAGGACGACCTGTCCCCTTTTTCCGGCAATGGCCTTGCCAACAAGTTCTTCGTTGGCCCCATGGCCGTACATGTCGGCAGTGTCAAGAAAGGTGATCCCCAGGTCGATCGCGCGATGGATCGTGGCGATCGCCTCGTTCGGATCGGCCGCACCATAAAACTCGGACATTCCCATGCATCCCAGACCCATGGCGGAGACCTTGAGGCCGCTTCGCCCCAGATAGCGCTCTTCCATCTTCGAGTCCACCCTGCCTTTCCGCGTTGAAAGGAGTGAAAGTGTTTGATCGACGGTCCAAATGGCATTATGCTAACACAGGTGTATATTCCGGACAAACAGGCGGAGGGCATTTTTTCCGCCGGAATCAAGAGGGAGTGATCCAGAATGTTTCCTGATCCGCCAATTCCCGGACGATTCAGACTTTTTCTCCTTCGCCATGGACACCTTGAAAACTCCGACCACGGTGCGATCAATGGCCAGGCCGATGTCTCGCTTTCCCCTCGGGGACAATTCCAGATGGAACGGCGGGCCAAAGATCTGGCGGGAGTCCCGGCGACCCTGCTTCTCTCAAGTTCCCTCTCCCGGACCCGCCAGAGTCTTGAACCTATCGCACGGTCGCGTCCCTTCCTGGTTCCCAGGGCCCTGGAAAGATTCAGGGAGCGATCCTTCGGCTCATGGGAGGGAAAGACAAGACCCGAAATCGCCCGGGAGGATCCTTCAGGCTATCATTGCTGGCAGAATCTCGATCTCTCCTTTGCACCCTCCGGCGGGGAAAGCCTTCTGAATTTCAGAGACCGGATCAATCGCGCCATGGAGGAGCTGATCCTGGAGGAGGGTTACGGACACAATGCCATTCTTGTCGCCCATTCCGGAGTCAACCGCATACTTCTTCTCGAGGCCCTGGGCGCCGACCTTTCCCGCTACTTTCGTCTTACCCAGACCTACGGGGCACTGAATGTCATCGACTATACGGAGGGGGGAGAGCCTGCGGTGCTTCTCATGAACCATCCTCCGGAAGATCTCCCGTGACCGCTCGCGGGCTCGTGGTGGCCGGAGCCGGATCGGGATCGGGCAAGACCCTGGTGACCATGACCTTGCTTTCGGGTCTCGCCCGAAGGGGTTATCAGGTCCATCCCTTCAAGTGCGGGCCCGATTTCATCGATCCCCGCCACCACGAATGGATCGCCCGGACTCTTTCGGGAAATCTCGACCTCCATTTTTCGGGACCGGAGGCGCTCAGGGAACGCTTTGACCGCCAGGTGGCCGGCTCCTCCGGTGGGGTGGTCGAAGGAGTCATGGGACTCTTCGACGGCCTGGCCCGGGGATCCTCGACCTGGGACATTGCCCGTGCCCTGGACCTTCCCGTTGTTCTTGTCCTTTCGGCTCAGGGGATGGCCGAAACACTGGCTGCCATTGTCCGGGGGATAGTGTCCCACCGGGAGGGAACTCAAATCCTGGGAGTGATTGCCACCCGGACGGGCTCCGAACGTCACAGGACGATGATCGCGGAGGCCCTGAAGGCTGAGGGATTACCACCGCTTCTGGGGGTTCTGCCCCGGGATGAGGCCCTGGCCCTTCCCGAGCGTCATCTGGGTCTCTGCGCTCCGGGTGAGCAGGGTGAGGAGGAGTCTGACCGTCTTCTCAAGGCGCTCTCCAGCGCCGCCGATAGCCTGGACTGGTCAGAGATTCTTCCCGCCTTCTCTCCCCCTCCGGCCTCCGGACCACGATTGCCGGAAACTCAGGAATACTCAAAGGATTTTACCAAAGCCTTGCGGAAAAGGACTCCTCCCCCCCTTCGGGGACGGCGCTCCCTCCGACTGGGGGTGGCTCTGGACGAGGCCTTCTGGTTCTATTACCCTGAGAATCTTGAGGCCTTTGAAAAATTCGGCATCGAGATTGCCTTCTTTTCCCCCCTCCGGGACCGGACTCTCCCCCCGGATTGTGGGGGACTTTATCTAGGGGGAGGATATCCGGAACGTTTCTCCCGGGAACTGGCCGGAAACCGCTCCATGCTGGAAGAGGTCCGTCGGTTCTGCGCCTCAGGCCTGCCCGTCTATGCCGAATGCGGGGGGCTGCTCTACCTGACTGAAGGTCCCTGGCAGGAGGGGGCAGGGGAGGAGAGTCGCCTTGCAGGGGTCATTCCGGTCCGGTACTCTGTCGGAGAACGGTTAAAAAGGCTGGGCTATGCCGAGGTTACCGCCGGGGAAGGTTTTTTTTCGAACGCTCCCGGAGCGGTCCGCGGCCATATTTTTCACTATAGCCGCCTCAGGGGG
>JAJZGM010000149.1 GCA_021828525.1 Nitrospirota bacterium
ACCATCCCAAAAATGATTAATATAGAAATATGAATTTCTTTCTATTCAAGAAAACTTGTCCGGCATTTTTCCTGGCGGTGATGGGACTTTTTCTGAATTTTTCGCCGGCCCGAGCGGCCTCCGGTCCCTCTCTCCGGATTGAGGTCGCCATTCGCCACCATCACTTCGAAACGAATGTCAGCATGGTTCCAAAAGGCCAGCCCCTGCTCTTTCGGGTGACGAACTTCGGAAAATCGATGGAGGAGTTCGAAAGCTACGATATGGCCTTCGAGGTTGTGGTCCGTCCGGGGCAGACGGTGGAGATTCCGGTCTCGGGTCTGGGACCGGGAACCTATGAATATTTCGGTGACTTTCATCCGAGGACGGCTCGTGGCACGATCACTGTCAAATAAATCTCAGGACGAGAATCCCACGGGAGACGCCTTCCCGGCCTTGCCATCTCCCCATTACCTGACCGTTCTCCGGCCACTTGTTGAGGCCTATCAGGCCTTCCTGCAAGTCTCCGACCGGAACATCGCCTCGATGGGACTCACCCGGGGCCAGTTCGATGTGATTGTCACCCTGGGCAGAACCGAGGGCTTAAGATGCACCGACCTCGCCCGGGAGACCCTGGTCACCAAGGGAACCCTCACCGGGGTCCTGACCCGGCTCGAGAGGAAAAAACTGATTTCCCGCACCCAGAACCCCAATGACCGCCGCGGTCAGATCATCCGTCTCACGCCTGCCGGCGAGAAGGTCTTCGAAGAGGTTTTTCCCCGCCACATCCACCACCTCGAAGGTTTTTTCAACCAGGCCCTCTCCAGTGAAGAGATGGACCGTCTCCGCCCGCTTCTCATAAAGATCCGGGACGGTTTCCGGACCCAGCCGTCCCGGGTCCGTCCCAGGACAGGCCGGCGCCCTACCTGACGTTCATCTCCGCCTCCTGGAGGCGCCGCCGGCACACTTCGGACGGACGGAGGATGCAGGCCATCCGGACGGCCTCAACCGCTTCCCTTCGCTTCCCCAGTTTTTCGAGGATGCTCGACCGGTTCCAGTAGCCGTAGAAGGACCGGGGGTTCAACAGCAACCCCCGGTCGGTCGCTGAAAGCGCCTTGTCGTAGGCTCCCAGTCGGTACTGGGCGGCCCCGATCCCGATCCACCAGACATCGTTTCCGGGCTCCCGACGGGCCTTTTCACGGTAAAAGCCCAGGGCCTTCCGGTAGTGGCCGGTCTCGAGAAGGATCGCTCCGCGGGTTTCGGCGAGCCTGAGATCCAGGCGGGCCTTTTTTTCCTTCATGAAACTGGCGTAAGCCTGACGGATATCCTTTTTGGCCACCTCGACCATCACATAGGCCACATATCCGTTTCCCGCCTTCCGCACCGCATTGTGGACCACCCGCTGGCCGAAAAGGTTTCCCGAGGCGGCCGCATCGAAGAAGTCGTGGACGGAGGCGGAGGTCGAGAATCCCTGGCGCTCTCCCTCCTTCCGGTAACGGTACCGGACCGACTCTCCGAATGAGCTTTCGACGATCTGGAGAAGGGCATTTTTCCGGGCGGCCTGGACCGCCTCGGGAATCTCATCCCCCTGGCCGAACCCGACCGCCCGGTAGACCCCCTTCGGAGCGTGAAGGGAGGCGACCCAGGCAGGAAGACTCCCCGTCTCTCCCGGTTTCGATCCTCCCCCCGCACAGGCCCCCAAGGCCAGCGCCGAGACACACATCACCGCGACCAGGAATCTCCTCAAGCCATCCTCCCCCTCATGTCTTTGATCCGGGAACCGCCTCCGTCCCCCTCTCTGCGATTTTTCCAGCCTAACACAGAGACGAGGCAAAAATGGTATCCTTCCCCCATCCGTTCCTCCGGTTTCCTTTTATCCGGGAGATTCATGCCGATCATCGTCGTCACGTCCCTGACTTTCTTTGTCATCGTTTTTCTGTCGATGCGCCTCCTTCCGCTTGAGATCGTGGTGCTCGGGGTCCCGGTGGTCCTCTCTCTGACGGGCGTCCTCTCCCTCGAAAAGGCCTTCGCGGGATTCTCGGAACCGGCCGTGATCGCCATCGTCTCCCTTTTCATCCTCTCGGAAGGCCTGTCCAGGACCAAGGTGGTCCGGAAGGTGGCGCTCCTGCTCGACTCCCTCAGGAGACGGCATCCGGTCCTTCTGGTTCCGGCAATCCTGGGAACGGTGGGGCTTTTTTCGATGTTTCTAAACGACACGGGAACCACAGCCCTCTTTCTTCCGGTGGTTCTCTCCCTCCTCAAGGAATCCCGCCTCCCGGAAAAACCCCTTCTCCTTCCCCTGGGCTACGCCGCCATCCTGGGGGGATCGGCCACCCTGATCGGAACCTCCTCCAACATCGTGGTCTCCGGATATCTCGAGGGACAGGGGTATCATCCCTTCCGGATGTTCGACTTTTTTCCCATTGGAGCCGGAGCCTTCATTCTGGGGCTTGTCTATCTGGGCCTGACCGGCAAACGCTTCTTTCGCTGGACGGAAGGCAAGGCCACTCCCGCCATCCCGGAAGAGGAACGAACCTTCGATCTCGAACTTGTCCTTGGAGCCGACTTTCCCTACCTGGGGAAACGGTTTTCCGAATCTCCCCTCAAAACACAAACAGGACTTTCGCTCCGCATTGCCCATCCCTCGGGAATCCTCTCCGCCCGGGCCCGGGCCCAGTCCTTTCTCCGGGCCTCCTGGGACTGGTCGAGAAAGATTGGTCCGCCCAACGCTCCCCCCGCTCCCCACTCTCCCAGGGCCGCCAACCCTGAAGGGGAGGTCATGGTCCAGGGTCTCCACCTCCACGTGGTGGCCACCCTCTCCCAGCTTCACAAGCTGGGAGATCTCCGGGGACTCTCCCTCCTTCCGGTCCAGCACTCCCTTCCGGCTCCGGGGGAGGAGCTCAAACGGCCTCCCCTCGACCGGCTTCTGGAGTCGGAGGACTGGATCCTGGCCCAGGCCATGCTTTCCCCCCGGTCCGGAATGATCGGACGCAAGATCTCCTCGCTCCATTTTCTGCTTCCGCCCGATGTGGACATCGTGGGAATCCACCGGGAAGAGGGGCGCCGGATCCCGGGAGAGCTCTCCGACCTGACCCTCGAGGCGGGAGACCTCCTCCTGATCCAGGGTCCAACGCGGGCGGTGGAGGAGCTCTCCGGCCGCAATCTCTTTCTCTACCTCGATCTCTTCGAGAGGGAGACCTTCCGCTCGGACAAGGCCATCATCGCTCTGGCAATCCTTGCCGGGGTGGTTCTCTCCAATGTCTTCGCCTGGCTCCCCCTGACTCTCTCGGCGGTGTCGGGGGCCATCCTCATGGTCCTCTCCGGATGCCTCACCATCGAGGAGGCAAAAAACGCCATCGAGTGGCGGGTAGTCATGCTCCTGGGTGGCCTCTTTCCCCTGGGGTGGGCGATCTCGCAGACGGGACTGGGCCAGTTGATCGCCGGCCTCCTCACCTCCCAGGGGCACACCCTCTCCCCGACCCTTCTTCTGGCCCTCCTCATGGGAACGACCGCCCTCATGGTGCAATTTCTCTCTCACAACCTCGTGGCGCTCATCATGGCCCCGATCGCGATCGATCTCTCCCGGGTCCTCCACCTCTCCCCCTATCCGCTTATGATGGGGGTGGCCTTCTCCGCAACGATGGCCTTTCTCACGCCCTTCTCCCACCCGGTGAACACCATGACCTGGGGGCCTGGGGAGTACCGCTTCTCGGACTATGCCCGCACCGGGGCCCCCCTTCTCCTGATTGCCTTCCTCTGGGGGCTCTTCGAGATTCCCAGACGCTTTCCTTTTGGGTTACACTAGGGGAAACATCGTCTTCGACCGGAGGGATCTTCATGGGATTTCGATCTTCCCCTGTTGCCCCGATCGCAGCGCTAACCGCGGGAGGCAGACTGTTCCTTGCGCTCTCTTCCCCGGCTTGCGCTGCGATCGGGCGAGTCAAAAATCGCCTCTCAGA
>JAJZGM010000008.1 GCA_021828525.1 Nitrospirota bacterium
TATCGGATCCTTTTCACAGTCCTTGATGCAAGCCGGATGCCATCCTGGATGCCCGCTTGGGGGCATCGTCTTGGGACAGGCGATCTCCCGAAATGGCAAAAAGGAGACAAAAAGGACAGGGGATGGAAAGGAGATGTCCATTTTTGTCCGATTTGATTTTCGGAGGTTCCCGCTCGATCCGGATCTCCCTCCCCGGGCAATAATGTCTTGAACTGGAGGACCCCATGGTTGAATTTACGATCGACCCCGCCCTTCCGGAGGATATCCCGGCCCTTTCGGATCTTCTGGCAGATCTTTTTTCTCTGGAGACCGATTTTCGGGTTGACCGGGAGCGACAGATTCGGGGGCTCCGGATGATCCTCGAGACCCCGGACAGGGGAGCCGTCCTTGTGGCCAGGGACACCTCCGGGACAATCGTCGGCATGGTGAGCGTCCAGCTTCTGGTCTCGACCGCGGCAGGCGGAATGTCCGGCCAGATCGAGGATCTGGTGCTTCAAAGCGGGGTCCGGTCCCGGGGGCTTGGATCCCGGCTTCTCCGGGAAGCGCTTGCCTGGGGAGGGTCCCGGGGCAGCGTCCGGTTCCAGCTTGCGGCCGACTTACGGAATGCTTTCGCCCTCTCCTTCTACAAACGCCGCGGCTTCCGGACCTCATACATGAGTGTGCTGTACCGTGATCCGGACCCGGAGAACGCTCTCCGGAGCGAGGATCCGGGAGGAGGGGCCTCGGTCACACTCCGGATCCCTGCCCCAATTCCTCCAGAGTCCGGATGAGGCCTTCGTCAATCTCCCGGTGCTGGGGAAGCAGACGCTCGGCCTCTTCAAAACGTCCCTTCTCAAGAAGGTCCCCGATTTCTGTGCCAAGGGAGAGATGCTCCTCCCAGAGGCGGGCGGCCAGGAGATAGGCCGGACGATTTCCGAAGGAGTCCTTTCCGGTCTCCCCGATCCACTTCCCGAGCGGGGAGGATTCCCCCGGACCGGCCTCCATCCTGCCTTCAACCTGACGGTAGAGACAGGAGCTTTGCCGGTGATGCTCCATGAGGTGGGCGAGAAGGGCGATCTGGCGACGGCTCCAGGTTCGGGTGGACCATTCGGCCAGAAGAGGGTCGGGCCGGTAGGCGGCACACCAGGCCGGCAAATCGGCGGCCGGCATGGGACGCGAGATTCCGAAGCCCTGGGCCGTGTCGCAGCCAAGTTTCATGAGGACGACGGCATGTTCGGGGCTTTCGACGCCTTCCGCCACCGATTCGATCTCAAGGAGCCGGGCGCTGGTCAGGGTTCCGGCCACGATGGCCAGGTCCTTGGGGTCCCGGAGGACATTCCTGACGAACTGGAGATCCATCTTGATGAGGTCGGCAGGAATTTTTCGAAGGTAGGAGAGGGAGGCATGCCCGGTTCCGAAGTCGTCGAGAGCGATGGCGACCCCTCCTTTCCGGATTCGCGTCAGGAGATCCTGGACCGTCCGGATGTCCGAAAGGGCTGCCGATTCGGTCACCTCGATCTGGAGGCGCCGGGGAGAAAGGGTGGGATGGTCGGCGAGAAGACGGAAAAGGTCCTCCTCAAAGTGGGGGTCAAGAAAGTGCCGGACCCCGATATTCACGGCAATGGTCAGGACCAGACCATCGTTTTCCCAGGCCTCGGCATAGTCAAGACTCTTCTCCAGCATGAAAAGTCCAAGCTTCCGGACAAGCGACGAGGTGTTTTCAACCTCCTGGATGAATTCTCCCGGAAGAAGAAGCCCCTTTTGGGGATGACGCCAGCGGACGAGGGCTTCCGCTCCGTCCGGCAGACCCGTTCGAAGAGAGATCTGGGGCTGGACGTGGACCTCGATCTCCTGGTTGTCCAGGGCCCGTTCGAATTCGGAGCGGATGGTGACGCTCCGTTTGAGGCGGGCCTCCAGGGCTCCGGAAAAGACGGTCCAGACACCGCGTCTGGTCTTGGACTCGTAAAGGGCGAGGTCCGCTCGACGCAGGAGAATTTCCGGACGGGTCCCCTGGTGGGGAAAAAGGGAGACGCCCAGGCTCATTGAAAGGCCGGAGAGACTCTCTCCCCCGATCAAAAATGGAATTTCCAGGGTCCGTGATAGACCGCTCAGGAGGGCTGGCAGGGAATCCGGCTCGGGGCCGGTTTTGGTCTCGGAAATGGCCGGGCTGATGCCGTCCAGCAGGAGACCGAACTCGTCGCCTCCGAGGCGGGCCAGGATGTCGTTGTGGCGAAGGATTCCCCCCAGGCGGCCAGCCACCTCACGGAGAAGCTGGTCGCCGGTCCCGTGTCCAAGCCGGTCGTTGATCTCCTTGAAATTGTCGAGGTCGATGAGGACGACGGCGAAGGGAGGTCCGTTTCCGTTTTTTCGGTCAACCCAGCTTCCGATGGTTTCAGTGAAAAAGAGCCGGTTCGGAAGGCCGGTCAGGCTGTCATGGAAGGAGTTGTGGAGGAGGAGACGTTCCTTTTCCTTGCGGGATTCCTCTCGGTCGAAGGCATCGAGGGCGAAGGAGGCGTTTTCGGCGACACGGTCGATGAGACGGGCCTTTTCATTGTCGAAGAATCCGGTCTCGGTGCTTGACAGCAGCAGGACCCCGAAAAGATCTCCTCCCCTGAAAACCGGGAAGCCCCCGATGGAACGGATTCCCATTTCCGAATGAAGGTAACGGACGGCAGGGGAGGGAGCCTCCTTAAGGGTTGGCACCTGGAGGATCTCCCGGCACCGCTTTCGGACAACCCTCCCGAAAACGCCCTGCCCCGCCGGATCTTCCGGGTCGCTATTAGGAATCAGCAGGGAGAAATCTTTGGGGCGTGGTCCCTCCCAGACGACGAGCCGCCCGATTCCCGTGGGGCGGTCGAGGAGATAGAAGCTGGCAGTATGGCCATGTCTGTTACGAAGGATTGCCTGGCAGATCTCCCCGAACAGGGTTTCGGGGTGGGGGCGGCGCAGGAGGGTGGCGTTCGCCTCGGAAAGCGCCTGATAAAGTCCTTTGAGCCTTTCGTTCCTGATTTCGTTGTCCTGGCGTTCCGCTTCCCTTCGGAGATTGTTGAATCCGAACCTGATGTTGTCGGCGAAACGGGACAGCAGGGCGACCCGTTCCCCGGTAAAATAGCCGGGATGGCTGCCTCCGACCACCAGGGAGTAGGTGGAATCTCCTTCATCTCCGATGGGAAGGACGGCGAGGGAGCCGATCCCGCGAGTCACCAGAAGGCGGGCCGGTTCCCACCTCTCCATGATCCCGGTGAGATCGTTTTCGATATGGGCAAGACCGCTCCGTAAAGCCTTTCGGGAAAGTCCTTGGATCCGGACCTCCGGACGGGCAGCCAGGGATTCAAGCCTTTCGATGTCCTGGGCCTCCAGGAGGCCGGCGAAGGTGGGAAACCGGATTGTTCCGGACGGGTTGTCCTCCCGTCTGACCCAGCAGGCGACGGCGTTCCCCGTTTCACAGAGAATGCGACAGGCCGAACCCAGGATCTCGGGCACGGGGGGAAGCAGAAGGAGCATGGCCTCGAAACGGGCCAGGGCCTCGTAGAAATTCCTGAGGAGAAGGCTTCTCTCTTCGGCGTGGCGTCTTTCCTTTTCGGCCTGGAGCTTTTCGAGGGAGAGGGAGAGGGTTTCGGCGATCCTCCCCAGAGCGACCTCCATGGCGGGGGGGACAGAATGATGGTTTCGTGAGAGGATTCCCAGGGTTCCCTGGAGCCTTCCGCCGCAAAAGAGGGGAAAGACCGCGGTACTTGCCCGCAATGGCTGGTCTTGGGTCGAGGCCGGTTCGAGAAAGGGGAATTTCCGGGAGGTGGGGGTCAGCGTCAGGGATTGTTCGGTCAGGGGGCGCCGGGTGCGAACGACCCAATGCTCGATCGTTTCCCTGTTGTCGAGAAGAAGTTGTGAGGATTCCGGGTCCACCCTGAACAGGGGAGGGTCCGGAGAAGAAAGACGGGGGAAGCGGCTCGCATGGGCGTCCAGGAGAATCTCACCCGGGCCGTTTTCCGGATTGATCCGGGTTGTCCATATCAGCAGAAAAGGGCTGTGAGTCAGGATGATGCCCACAGCACGGGACAGAAGACCCTGGAGTTCCCCTTCTTCAAGGGCCAGGGAGGCGATCCGGGTCGTGGCGTAACCCAGATTTTCCAGGATGATCCGGTCACTGATGTCGACTAGTGTGGTAATCGTTCCCAGTGTCTGTTTCTCTTTTGAATTCAGGGGCGAACGGTCGACGAGAAGGTGGTGTTCCAGGCCATCTCTCCCCGTGATGGATTCGGTGGTATGAAAGGAGCGTCCCTGGGAAAGGACGGTCCGGTCGATGAGAAGGCTTTCCGCGGAAAAGTCTGCCAGCTGCGGGTAGAGAAGTGCCACCTCCGAATCTGTCTTCCCCAGGAGACCAGATCCGCCGGCCGGAAGGTCCAGAAGCTCTTCCGCCCGGGGCGAGAGCTCGATCCACCGACCTTTCTCATCCTTGAGAAGAATGCCGTTTCCGGCAGAGGCAAGGACCCCCCGGAGAAGGTTGTCCCGGAGGGCAACGTTCTGCTGCTGTTTTTTGAAGAGGCGCAAGAGGGCCGCGAACAGGAGGGCCGCGGCCAACCCGGCCATGATCGCCAAAAGGGACAGGGAAAGAAGTCGGCTCCTTTGGTGGCGAAGGTCGTGGAGACGGAGGCCGGCCGTCTTTCCCTCCCGTTCAGAAAGACGGTGCAAACGGGAGACTGTCGACAGGATGTCGCTTTCTGTCGTAAAAAGGCTGGTGTTCCCGGGAATGGTTTCGGGACGCCCAATGTTTTGTTCCACCAATGTCAGGTCCCGTGCGAGATCCCTCATGTCTCGGTCTGCCGGAGGGGGAATTCGGGTCTGCCTCATGTCGGCAAAAGCGGCCTTCGACTGCAGGAGAAGACCCCGCAGGACGGCGCGGACGGGAGGTCCGACACCTTTTGGGGATTCCTCCAGGATCTTTCTCCTGAGAGTTGCGCTCCGGATCGATTCGAGGTCGTTGTCCATATGCAGAAAGAGGTCAGTCTGTCTTTCGAGAGCCCGGGTCTTCGAGGAAAGATGACGAGTGGCCAGCAGGAGAAGAAGTGAGGACAGGAGGGAGAGAATCAGGAAAAAGAGAACGAGGGTCCGGAAGGTCAGGGATCGGAATGAGACCGTTCCGGGAGTCAGCAAATCCGGACTTCCTTCAAGGGGTGTCAAGAGGGCCGCTCCTCCGATGCCGAAATCAGTTCGGGTCTCGAAAATCCCTGCCCGAAAATTCTACCATGAACCATTAAAAAACAGACAAAATCTGAAGAGGATTTCTCGTGTGGGAGGAAGCAAATTTGAAGGGGCATGAGGGGGAGCGGCTTTCTGAAAAAAGGCGGGCAGGACGGGGAATCAGGGTGGCGACCCTTCTGCTGCTCCTTTTCGGGGCGGCCTGCCAGGCTCCATCCGCCCTCCTCTGGCTTCTGGCCTATACCCCCTCCGGGTCGGAGCCTTCTGCCATTGCCTGCCCTTCCCCCCAGAGCTGCATTGCCGTAGGCCAGGCAGGTCTTTTTCTCGTCTCCCAGAATGGCGGACAGCAGTGGTTTCCTGCCAACAGCGGGCTGGGCGCGGCGCTCGCAAACTTCAACCTGACCTCGATCGCCTGTCTTTCGGGGAGTCAATGCATCATTGTCGGAAACCAGGGCCTGATCCTTACGAGCGCGAACGGAGGCCAGAGTTTTTCGATCACCAACGTGACCACGAACGGCAACCTGACCTTCAACGAGGTCGTCTGCCAGAGTTCGGGAACCCCCGCCTGCGCGATCGTGGGGGACAACAACACCCTGCTCCTCCAGACCAGTCCCGGGGCCTCGTGGACCCCCGATCTCAACGTCCTGTCGGCGGCCATCGGCCCCGCCAATTTCAACCAGGTCTTCCTTCTGGGCTCCTCGCTCTGGATCTCCGCCTCGACCACCTCGGGAACCGGATTGAACGCCCTGCTGTACTCGGGAGACTCAGGGCAGACGTGGACACTCATCATCGTCCCCCAGGCCCTGGCGCCGCAGGGAGTGAGCGGCGTGGGCTGCCTTTCGGTCTCCACCTGCTATGTCGACGGGACCGGAGCCCTTCTCGAGACGACCGACGGGGGGGCGACCTGGTCCTCGACCCTCCTTCTCGGGGCAGGCGGGAACCAGATGCCTCCATCGCTTTCAGGGATCTATATCGGTCCGGGAAGCACCGTCTACGCCTACGGACAGAATGGAGCCCTCTACCAGCTCACGGCCCTTGCCGGGGGATCGGTTTCGGGAGAGGCGGCCATTCCCCAGATCCTTCCGCCGGCCGCCGCCCAGCTGGCCTTTACCGGCATGATCTGCCCGCAGGCCCTCACCTGCTACATCTCCGGAAACTCCCTTGCCATTTCAGGGGGAATCTTCTACGCTAGCCCCAGCGGTTCATCGGGGACCCGAGTTTCAGGGGTTCCCTAGAAAATCATAAAAGGAGGTTGATATGGGAATGACGATGAAGCGATTTGGGGCAGGAATGGCTCTGATTGCCTTGACGACGGTCCTTTCGGGGTGCTATGGCCAGTTTGCCCTGGTCCACACCCTTTACAAGGCGAACGGGAGCGTGGAGAACAAATGGGCCCGGTCGGGACTGACCGCCCTCATGGTGATTCTTCCTGTCTACGGACTGGCCGGTCTGGGAGATGTGATCATCTTCAACCCCATCGAGTTCTGGAGCCATGTGAACCCCATTACCAACAAGCCCTCCGTCGCCTCCTCCCGGACGCAGGGACCCGGCGCCGATCCCTCGAAGGATCCCGACGGATGGCTCTCGCGCACGGGAAAGTCCGGCGCCCGCACCCTCCTCGCCTGGCACTATGACAAAGTGACCAAGAAGCTCTCGGCCATCCGGATCGCCGAAGGATCGGGAACCCGACCCTCCGTAACGCTCTACCGGTCGGCCATGCCCCTTGAGGGCCATCTGGGACAGACGCCCCGGGTCGAAGCGGTGACATTCAAAGACGGACATCCGGTGACAACAAGAACCGGCGGAGATTTCCTTTCGGGAGCGGTTCGTCTATAAAAGGTTTTCATGAGGATTCTGAAGCGGAAAGAGGGGGGGGCCCGACGGGTTTTCCCCCTCTTTTTTTATGGAGGTCAGGCTCCGGGAGGGACGGAGGGGATCCGGTCCTTTTCGAGGGTGGTTCGGAAGGCCTTCCAGCCTTCCCTGACCGCCTCGGCATACCGTTCCTTCTTGGCCGGGATATCGTGCTTCAGATGCTCGAGACCCTCCTCGAACTCCTCTTCCGCCTCCTCCCTGAGGGAGCGAGCTTTTTCGGCGATTTTCCGGCGGGTTTCGGCGCCCGAAGCGGGGGCAAGCAGAACCCCGGCAATCGCGCCCAATGCCAGACCTGTCAAAAAGAGGGCAAGTCCTGTATCATTTCTGTCACTGGCCATGGTGTTCCTCCTTGGTGTTGGGGGACGGAGAGGCGGGATTCAAGGGAGGACGGGACTCTTTGAGAACCTCCCGGGCCCGGGAAAAGCCGGCGGCAAGGCCCCGGGCGATCCTGAAAAGGCTTGTCACGGCATGGATGGGCCCTCCTCCCGCCTTCAGGATCGGCGAAAGAAAGGACAGGAGGGGGTTCCGGGTGAGGGATCCGATCCCCTCCTCGATCGTCCGGTAATGCTCCGTGGTCCTTTGGATCACGGGCTCGATTTCTTCGGCCATCCTCCGGAGGCTCAGGAGGAGAGGAAGCGTGGCCGATTCGATTTCGCGGGTCGAGGATTCGATGCGTTCGAGCACCCTGATCGCCCGGAAAAGGAAGAAAAGAATTCCGGCGACCAGAAAGGCCGCAAAAATCACCAGGAAAAGAAGGGCCGTTCGGGTTTCCATGGGCGGACCTTTCCGTGGCGTTAATTTTTTTCGGGATGGACGATGAAACTGTCACCATGTTACCGGATTGGGGAATTTTTTCAAGATTTTGCCCAAGAAACCACGTTTTGGGAGAACGGGTGACATCGTCCTTCTTCCGGAGAATGTCCTTTCTCCTTCCGACCATTTTGGTGGCGGGCATCCTGTCGGGAGTCGTCCTCCTGTTCTCTCGCACTCCCCCGTCCGGGGTCCCTGTCATTCCGAGGGAGGATCTGGCCGACCTTCCCGGGGACATCCTGCATTCCCTCTTCCGTCTTTTTCTGGCCTATCTGCTCTCCCTGGCCTTTGCCTACCTCTACGGATTTGCCGCAGCCCTGACCCGGTGGGGTCCCCGGCTCCTCATTCCAGTCCTGGACATCCTCCAGTCGATCCCTGTGCTGGGATTTTTTCCGGCGGTCGTCCTGATGATGATCCCTCTCTTCCCCTCCATGAAGACGGGGGTGGAGGCGGCTTCAGTGGTCCTCATCGCAACCAGCATGGCCTGGAACATGGCCTTCGCCGTCTACGAATCGGTCCGGACAGCGCCGCCCGACCTCCTGGACCTTTTTCGGGGAATCCGGGCCCCCTCCTGGTTGTGGGTGGCCCGCTTCCTCGTTCCCCTGACCCTTCCCAAGGTGGTCTACAACTCCGTCCTCTCCTGGACCGCCGGATGGTATTTCCTGATCGCCTGCGAAATGATCGCCCTGGGACCCGTCCACTACGAGCTTCCCGGCCTGGGAAGCTTTCTGGTGGCCAGCACGGAAAAAGGGCATTTCGGCGAGGCCCTGATGGGGATCGGCGCCCTGATCGTGACGGTCATGATTCTGGATGTCTTTGTCTTCCGGCCCTCTCTTGTCTGGTCCCACAACTTCCGGATCGGAGAGGCGGAAGGTCCCTTTTCCCGGGTTTCCTCTCCCGTCTACGATTTTCTGGCCTCCTCGGAAGCTCTGGCCCGGGTAAAAAAGGGAGTGAACCGCCTGGCCGGAGCCCTGGTCCGGATTCTCTGGCGTGAAGGCCGTCCCGCCCTGGGATCCCTGACGGACTCCCGTTCGCTTCGTTTATTGCTTCAGGCCGGAGGAGGATTTCTGGTCGGTCTTGTCATCGCAAGGAGCTTTTTTTCCGGGGCCCATGTCGTCTCGGGGTGGGTCCGTCAGGGAATCCCGTGGAGGTCGCTTGCGGAGCTTCCAGCCGACCTGCTTTTTTCCATGCTCCGCCTGATGGCGGGCTACCTTCTGAGCCTTCTCTGGACCATCCCCCTGGCCTGGTGGGTCTTCCGCAATCCCCGGCTCTCGCGGATCGTCTTCCCGATGGCGGAAGTCATGGCCTCGGTTCCCGCCACCGCCCTCTTTCCTTTTGTCATTGTCCTTGTGGTCCAGAGGCTCCACAGCATGAATCTTGCCTCGGTGATCCTCCTGATGTCGGGAATGCAGTGGTACCTCCTTTTCAACCTCCTCTCGGGGGTGGGAACCTTTCCGTCCGAGCTTCGCGAGGTCTCCCTGACCTTCGGTATCCGGGGGACCCTCTTTCTCCGGAAGGTCTTCCTGCCCTTCCTGATGCCCTCCCTGGTGACCGGCTCGATCACGGCCTTCGGAGGGGGATGGAATGCCCTGATCGTCTCCGAGTATGTCGTCTATGCCCAGAAGGACTACGGGGTCAGGGGGGTGGGGGCCTTCCTCGACCGGGCGACCTATTCCGGAAGCCATCCTGTCCTTATCGTGGCGGCCCTCCTCCTGATGACGGCGGCGGTCGTGGCCGCGAACCGGCTTTTCTGGGTCCCCCTTTACGAACGCGTGACCCGAAGGTACGGATATGATTCCTAGCCCCGGGACTTTTCTGAGCCTTCGCAACATCGCCCGGGATTTCACCCGGGAGAGCCGCTCCTACCGGGCGATCGACAACCTGTCACTCGAGGTGGACGAGGGAGAGTTCGTGGCCATCGTCGGGCCCTCCGGCTGCGGCAAATCCACCCTTCTGCGAATTCTCCAGGGGCTGATTCCCCCCTCTTCGGGGGAGCTTTGGTACAAGGGACAGCCCCAGGAGGGGGTGAATTCGGACATGGCCATGGTTTTCCAGGGGTTCGCCCTTCTTCCCTGGCTTTCCGTACGGGACAACGTGGCTCTGGGGCTTGTCGCCAGGGGGAGAAGGCCGGCGGAGGTCGACCGGACCGTCTCCTTTTACATCGACAAGGTGGGGCTTGAAGGGTACGAGGAAGCCTATCCCCGGGAACTGTCAGGGGGGATGAAGCAGCGGGTGGGGCTGGCCCGGGCCCTGGCCATTGAACCCCGGATCCTTCTCATGGACGAGCCGTTCTCCAACCTCGACGCCCTGACCTCGGTGACCCTCCGGGATGAAGTGCTGATGCTCTGGAAGGATCCCGAGATGCCCGTCCGGACGATCATCATGGTGACACACATTATCGAAGAGGCCATTCTGATGGCCGACAGGGTGGCCGTTCTCTCCCGGCGTCCGACCCATGTGGTCCAGGAGATCACGGTGGATCTTCCCCGTCCGAGAAGCCGGAAACACCCCGAGTTCGAACGTCTATCAGACGAGATTTTTTCTCTCATTTCCTAGGGGCAGGCAAGGACTCATGGTGAGTCATATGACAAGGAGGAAGGGTGATGGAAGGCGAACCTGAGCCTTATACGGGAATCAGTCGGATTATCGGTCTTCTCAAGGTCCTGAAGGAGAAGGGAGGGGCCTCCGATCTCTACCAGCTCGGAGTGGACCTTCACCTCGAACTCGGAGAGGAGCTTCAGATCGTGAAGGCTGCCGAATCCCTGGGATTCGTCATCACCCCCGAAAGCGACATCGCGCTCACCCCCCTGGGAGAGGAAATCCTGGAAAAGGACATCAATGGCAGGAAGACCCTGATACGGGAACGGCTGCTGACCCTTCCCCTGTTTGCCAGGGTTCTCGCATGGCTCGAAGGGGAGGAGGAAGAGAGCCTCTCCATGGAGACGCTCAAGGGCCGGATCGGAGAGGCCTTTCCCAACGAGGATGTGGACACGGCCTTCTCCATGCTCGTCAACTGGGGGCGTTACGCCGAGCTGTTCGGGTACAACGCGGCCCGCGAGGAGCTCTATGTCGACCGGGGGGTCTAGGAGACCGGGCCGGTCAGTCCCGCGGGGCAGAGAGGAGTTTCCTCTTTTCCTCCTCAAGATCGGCAATCCGCCTCCGGAAGGCGGCGATCTGGGATTCGATCTCGGAGAGCCGCTCGACCGGAGAGAGAACCTGCCGGTCAGGACTTTCCGCGAGCCGGCGCTTGCGGTCGGAAAGATAGAAGGCCGTTCCCAAAAGTGTCAGGATGGTCAGGATGATGGTGGCGTAAAGGAAAAGGTGATAGAGAGACTGGTCCATGGTTTTTCCTGTCGTCATACGGGGAAGGCGCAAGATGCCGTGGCATTTTCCTATTGTACCCCGACATGCGGGGGAGAAAAAATCCCCGGAGAGTGCCGTTGACCCCCTGGCTTCCTTGGGGTGTGGCCCATCTGGCGGAGCTTGAGGCCCTGTCCCGCAGGCGCCGTCTCAGGACCGAGCCGGGGATCGACCCGGGTGCCGCACGGGACCGGGTCCTCGAGAGCCTGTCCCGGGTGGACCGGGACCGCCTGACCTCCCGTTTTCTGGACCTTCTTGACAATTCCGAACGCCTTGGGCTTAAGATGAGTCATCCCGGATCTTTCGGGTGGCCCGGCCTGCTCTCGGACATTTCGGCCCCGCCCTTCATGCTCTGGATGAAGGGCGATCCCGCGGCCCTTCATCCTCCGGGGATCGCCATCGTGGGAGCCCGCGAGGCCGGTTCCGATTCCCTTTTGGCGGTGACCGCCCTGTCCCGGGAGGTCGCCCGTCTTGGTTTGTGTGTGGTCTCGGGGATGGCCAGGGGCGTGGACGGGGCCGCTCACCTTGGAGCACTGGCCGCTTCCGGCAGGACGATCGCCGTCGTCGGGACCGGCCTCGACCGAGTCTACCCTGCTTCCCACCGTTTCCTTGAAACGGAGATCCTTGCCGGGGGAGGGCTGGTCCTCTCTGAATTTCCCCCGGGGGATTTGCCGGAGGCCTGGCACTTCCCCCACCGCAACCGGCTGATCGTCGGACTGTCGGTAGCAGTGGTGGCCGGTCCTCACCGGCGCCGTTCGGGAACATACATCACCGCCAGAATCGCCCTCGAAGAAGGCCGGGAAGTGCTGGTCTTCGACGGGGGGGCCCGCGGTTGGGAACGGGAGGGGCCGGATCTTCTTGAGTCCGAAGGCTCCCGGAGAATCGGAAGTGCCCAGGAAATCCTCTCTGCGATCCTGTCCGGAGGAGAGGCGATATGACGTCTTATACGAAAGGCTTCTGAAAAGTGAGTGTTCGAAAGAAATCGGCCCCGGCTCCTTCCGCTGAACCCAAGGTCCGGGCGACCCGGAAAAAGGCGGCGGAATCTCCAAAGTCCCGTTCCAGGGAGACCGCCTCCGCCGAAAAGGGTCCTGCGGCCTCCCCGAAGGGAACCCTTATCATCGTCGAGTCTCCCACGAAGGCCCGGACGCTGACCCGGATTCTGGGAAGCGGATACAAGGTCAAGGCCAGCGTCGGCCATCTGAAGGATCTTCCCCCCTCTCGGATCGGGGTGGACCTCGACAACGATTATGAGCTTCAGTTTGTGGTTTCGGAGGGGAAGAAGAAGGTCCTCGACGAAATCCGGCAGGCGGCCCGCGGGGCGCGGGAAATCTTCCTCGCCTCAGACCCCGATCGGGAAGGGGAGGCCATCGCCTACCATATTGCGAGCGAGCTGACCGGACTCAAGAAGCCGATCCGGCGTGTCCTGGTCCACGAGCTGACTCCCCGGGGAATCGAGGCGGCCTTGGCCGAGCCCGGTGAGATCGACCTCCACAAGGTCGACGCCCAGAAGGCCCGCCGGGCCCTCGACCGCATTGTGGGCTACACCATTTCCCCTCTTCTCTGGGAACGGGTGCGGCGGGGACTCTCCGCCGGACGCGTTCAGTCTGTGGCTGTGCGTCTGGTCTGCGATCGTGAAAACGAGATACGCTCCTTTGTCCCGGTTGAGTACTGGACCATCACCCTCGAGATGCGTCCGTCCGATCCGGCGCGTTCCGGAAGCATCTTCACGGCCCGTCTCGACAGGATCTCAGGAAAGAAGGTCCAGATCGGGACAGCGGCAGAAGCCCAGGAGACGGTCGACAGGATTCTCTCCGAGGGTTTCCGGATCGCCTCTCTCTCCGCGGACGAAAAACGCCGTCAGCCCTCCCCGCCGCTCACGACCAGCCGACTCCAGCAGGAAGGAGCCCGCCGCTTCAGGTTCTCGGCCAAGAAGACCATGCAGCTTGCCCAGAAGCTCTATGAGGGGGTCGAGCTCCCCGGCCAGGGGCAGACGGGACTCATCACCTACATGAGGACCGACTCCGTCCGGCTTGCGCCGGAGGCCCAGGAGATGGCCCGGAGCTTCATCGCCAAGAACTATCCCGGGGCCCTTCCGCCAAAGAGTCCCGCCTACCGGAACAAGAAAGGGATTCAGGATGCCCACGAGGCGATCCGGCCCACCGACGTCGTCCGGACCCCCGACTCCCTCGAGGGAATCCTCGACCGGGACCTCCTTCGGGTCTACCGGCTGATCTGGCAGAGCTTCCTCGAAAGCCAGATGCTCCCCGCCCGCTACCTTCTCACGACCGTCACGATCGAGGGCGACAGGGAGGATACCTTCCGGGCCACCGGCCGGCGCATGCTCGATCCGGGCTTTCTTGTCCTGAGGGGTGATGATGGACGGTCCCGGAAAAAAGTCGAAGGCGGGGAGGAGGAGGGAGAGGAAAAGGCCGAGGAGGAGAACGAGCTTCCGCTCCTTCACGAAGGGGAACCGGTGGAGGCGGTGGCTCCCCCGGTCTCCCTGCAGCACTTCACCGAGCCCTCTCCCCGGTACAACGAGGCCTCCCTCATCAAAGAGCTCGAGGAGAAAGGCATCGGCCGCCCCAGCACCTATGCCACCATCATGACCACGATCCTCGACCGGGAATATGTGGAAAAGCGTGAGAACCGCTTTCACCCGACCGAGCTGGGTGAAACGGTCAACCGCCTCCTGGTGGATTCCTTTCCCGACCTTTTGAATGTGGCCTTCACCGCCCGCATGGAAGAGGAGCTCGACTCGGTGGAGGAGGGCGAGAAGGTCTACCGCGACGCGGTGGACGACTTCTACCGGCCTTTTTCGAAGGAACTGTCGAAGGCGCGCGGGGGCGGCATGGCCAACCTGAAAGCCCAGAGCGAACCGACCGAGATTCCCTGTCCGCTCTGCGGGACGCTGATGGTGAAAAAATGGGGGCGCCATGGCGCCTATCTGGCCTGCGGGAACTATCCGGCCTGCAAGACCACCAGAAATATCGTCGAGACAGAAAACGGACCGGCTCCCGAGGTCCTTCCCGAAGCGGCCGGAGAAACCTGTCCTGTCTGCGGAAAGCCGATGGTGGTCCGGAAGGGACGGTTCGGGACCTTCCTGGCCTGCAGCGGATATCCCACCTGCAAGACGACGCGGCCCTGGCCCCCGAAGGGTCAGGCGGCCACTCCTGCTGTCCCGCTTCCGGCGGAGATTCCTCCCTGTCCCGCCTGCGGCGGAGCCATGGTGATCAAGACCGGCCGGTTCGGAAGCTTCCTGTCCTGCGCGAACTATCCCAAATGCAAGACGACCCGTCCCCTTCCGACCGGCATTGCCTGCACCCGTCCTGGGTGCGGGGGGGAAATCACTCCCCGCAAGGGAAAAAGGGGAACTTTTTATGGATGCAGCCGCTATCCGGAGTGTGACCGGACCTATCCGGGACGTCCGGTGGCCAGGCCCTGCCCCCTGTGCGGCCATGCCTTCCTGATCGAAAGGAAGAAGGGAAAGGCGACCGTTCTCTCCTGCCCGGAAAAGGGGTGCGGATACGAGAGCGAAGAGGGCGAGGAGCCCGGGATCACGGCGTGAATGGGCCCGGGTCTGTCACCATTGTCGGCGGGGGGCTGGCCGGAACGGAGGCCGCCCTTTCCCTCTCCCGAGAGGGCGTCAGGGTTCTCCTCCTCGAAATGCGTCCGGAGAGTCAGACCGGCGCCCACCGGACCGGCAACCTCGCCGAACTCGTCTGTTCGAACTCCCTCAAGTCCCTTGACCCGGAGACGGCCCACGGTCTTCTCAAGGAGGAACTTCAAGCCATGGGATCCTTTGTTCTGGAGGCGGCGATGGAGGCCCGGATTCCGGGAGGAGGGGCCCTGGTGGTCGACCGGGAGCGCTTCTCCCGTCATCTGACCGCCAGGGTCGGGGCCGATCCGCACATCACTCTCCGCCGGGAGAGGTTGGACCTGATCCCTCCGGACAGGCCCCTGATCCTGGCCACCGGACCCCTGACCCACCCCGCCCTCACCCAGGACCTCCTGGAAAGGATCGGGAGCGACAGGCTGTCCTTCTACGACGCCATCAGTCCTGTGGTTGAGGCCGAGTCCCTGGATTTGTCGAAGCTCTTCCGGGGAGACCGGTACGGATCACCGGGTGTCGGGGACTACCTCAATGTTCCGCTTGATTCCGAGGGCTACCGGACGCTGGTCGAGGACCTTCTTCGGGGAGAGCGGGTTCCTCCCCACGAAGGCGTGGAAGACCGCCCGGAGGTGCTCCGGGCCTTCGAGGCCTGCCAGCCGGTGGAATCACTGGCCGAGTCGGGGCCGGAGACCCTGGCCTATGGACCCATGCGGCCGGTGGGTCTCGTCGATCCCGGGACCGGCCGGACGCCTCATGCCGTTGTCCAGCTCCGGGCTGAAAATCGCGAGGAGACCGCCTTCAATCTGGTCGGCTTCCAGACCAAACTCCGGTACTCCGAGCAGGACAGGATTTTCCGAAAGCTCCCGGGGTTTTCTGAGGCCCATTTCCTGCGTTACGGATCGCTTCACCGGAACACCTTTCTCGACGCTCCTCGGGTCCTGGGACCGGATCTCTCCCTCCTGAGACTTCCAGGGGTCTATCCGACCGGCCAGATGGTCGGGGTGGAAGGATATACCGAATCGATCGCCCTGGGACGGCTCACGGCCCTGTATCTTGGACCCCGCCCTCCAGGAACCCTTCCTCCGGCCACGACGGCGGTCGGGGCCCTGCTCCGGGCCCTCGTTCCCTCGGCCTACCGTCCGGAAGGAGAGCCTCCCGGTCCGGAGGAGACCGGGCCCTTCTCTCCGGTCAACCTGCATTTCGGCCTCTTTCCCCCCCTTCCGTCTCGCGTCCGCGGTGGGAAGAGCGAGAGGCGCAAGGCCCTCGTAGCCCGGGCCCGGAGGGATTTTGCCTCCTGGCGGGAAAGCTTAAATGCGGACGCTCATCCGGATCCGGCCCGGCCCTCCCGGCTCCGGCCGGGTCGGGGATAGGCCGATGGGAGGCTCGGGATCGGGAAACCGGCTCAGCGATCGCGAACGCCGCGGAATGGAAGAACGGCTTTCCCGGGACCCCCTGTTCGTCTCCTACCGGCGGGAGATGGTCCAGTCAGGCCGCTCCCCACGGACGCAGGCGGCTGTGGAAAAGGATCTTGCCCTCTTGGCCGGTCTCCTGGGAGAAACCTTCTGGGGCGGGGAGGGCTTTCTTTGGGAACGTGTCGACCGCTCCCGCGCTCTCCGGTCCGTCAAGCGTCTTCATGAACGAGGCTACGCCCCCTCGAGCATCGCCCGCATTCTCTCGAACCTCCGGGGATTTTTCCGTTACCTAAAAAAAAGCGGCCATGTCGGGGAGGATCCATTCCGGACGGTGTCGGGGCCCCGGGTCCCCCGGGTTCTTCCGGCCGTCCTCTCGGAAGAGGAGGCCGCCTCT
>JAJZGM010000150.1 GCA_021828525.1 Nitrospirota bacterium
GACAGGATCAGCCGGGCAGAGGAGGTGCCCAGGCGTGGGGAGAAGGCCTTTTCAATCCGGCAGTCCCGGGAGAGGAGGGGGGAGGAGGACGGAGACATCTCCCAGCTCCGGCCGGATTCGGCGGTCTGTTCCGACTGTCTCCGGGAGCTCTTCGATCGGGATAACCGTCGTTTCCGCTATCCGCTGATATCCTGCCCCGTCTGCGGTCCCCGGTATTCGATCGCCCTGCGTCCTCCCTTCGACAGGGTCCGCACCACTCTCCGGCGTTTTCCCCTGTGTTCCGAATGCCGGAAGGAGTTTATGGATCCGGCCGATCGCCGCTTTCATGCCCAGACCATCGGATGTCCGGACTGTGGTCCGAAAACCTGGCTTCTGGAGGGAGACGGGCGGGGAAAGAGAACCGAAGGGTATCTGGAGGAGGCGGGGCGTCGCCTCCGGTTGGGCGGCGTTCTGCTCGTCAAGGGACTTGGGGGATTTCATCTGGCTTGCGATGCCCGGAACCGGGAGGCGATCCTTCGCATCCGGGCCCTTAAAAACCGGCCGGACAAGCCCCTGGCGGTGATGGCGGGATCCCTCGCCGCGGCGGGCACTCTGGCGCGATTGTCTCGGTCGGCCCGCCGTCTTCTTCAGGCCCCGGAAAACATGATCGTTCTGTTGCCCTACCGGAAAGGGGCGGCCCTCACCCGGGAGGTGCTCTCTCCCGGCCTCGACCGAATCGGCCTCGTCCTTCCCACAACCCCGCTCCATCACCTGCTTTTCGGGGAGGACGGAGAGGATCTCCCCCCCCTCGTCATGACGAGCGCCAATCCGGAAGGACGGCCGATTTCCGCAAGCCTAAGGGAGGCCCTGGGGTTTTTCCGGGGAAAGGTGGACGGCATCCTCGTTCACGGCCGTCCTGTCCGGGAGCGCCAGGACGACAGCCTGGCCATTCCTTCAAAAAAGGGGGCCGTGCTTCTTCGCCGCTCCCGGGGATGGGTGCCCGCCTCCTTCGAGATTGTCCGGGGAGAAGGTCCTCCCTCCGGCCCGGTCGTACTGGCCCTGGGCGCTCACCAGAAGATGGCTCCCTGCCGGATCCGGAACGGCCGGGCCCTGCTCCTGCCCCATCTGGGAGATCTCGAAGCCTTCGAGAGCCAGGAATTTTTCAGGGAGACCCTGGTGCGGTTCATCGAGCGGGAGGGGAGCCGGCCGACCCATCTGGCCTGCGATCTCCACCCGGACTTTCCGTCGAGCCGGCTGGCCTTCTCCCTGGGGGCCGAATGGGGGATTCCTGTGACACCCATCCAGCACCACCACGCCCATGTCGCTTCGGTGATGGCCGACCGGGCCATGGAGGGACCCGTCCTGGGACTGGCGCTGGACGGATTCGGGCTGGGAACGGACGGAAGCTTCTGGGGAGGGGAGCTTCTCCGGGTGGACCGGTCCGGATGGAGGCGCCTGGGCCATTTTCTTCCGTTTCCCGTTCCGGGAGGAGCCCGGGCCTTCCGGGAGCCCTGGCGGATGGGAATGGCGGTGCTCCATGCCCTGGGTCGAAAGGAGGAGGCTCTCCGGCGCTTTCGGGCTCCGGGGGCGGGAGAGCTCCTGGGCCTTCTTGAAGGGGGACGCCCCGGACTCTTTCCCTGGACCACGAGCGCCGGACGTCTTTTTGATGCAGTCTACGCCCTTCTGGGAGGCCGGGAACGGCTTTCGTACGAGGGACAGGGAGCGATGGAGCTCGAGGCCTGGGCCAGGGAGGGACATCCGGATCCGGCCGACCGGACTGGAGGGTTCCATCGGATCAGCTCGGGAATCCTCGACTTTTGTCCCCTTCTCGATCATCTCGCCAAAGAGTCGTCCCGCGAAAGGGGAGCCCGTCTTTTCCATGAGGCGCTCGCGACAGGACTCGGGGACTGGGTTCTCAAAGGACGGGAGCAGACCGGGCTGTCGACACTCATCCTGTCGGGAGGTGTCTTTCAGAACCGGCTTTTGGCAGGACTCCTCCGGCGACGCCTCGAGGGCACCGGATTCAGAATCGTCGAACCCCTGCGGGTTCCGGCCAACGACGGGGGATTGGCTCTGGGGCAGGCCTGGGCCGTGTGGGCCGGGGAAAATCAATCCCGAATCGGGTAAAAGGGAGAAGAACCGATGTGTCTCGCTGTTCCGGCACTGGTGGAGGAGATTCTGGGAGATTCACAGGCCAGGGTGCGCCTGGGAGGCGTTCTCCAGGAAGTGTCGACCGTTCTGGTCGAGGATCTTCGGGAGGGGGACTTTGTCATCGTCCATGTCGGCTTCGCCCTGAGCCGGCTCGATCCCGAGGAGGCGCAGAAGACTTTAGCTCTCATGAGGGAAGCCGCCGGCCTCGAAGGAGGGGGATGATGTCCGATCTGAGATATCTCGAGTCATTTCGTGATCCGGACCTTGGCCGGGCCCTGCTGGTTTCGCTTGGCATTCTGGCCAGGAGCCTCCCCCGGACCCCTGTGCGGATCATGGAATTCTGCGGAGGCCATACCCATGCCTTCCACCGGTTCGGGCTTCTCGAGCTCCTTCCCCCGGAAATCCGGATGGTCCATGGACCGGGATGCCCGGTATGCGTTCTTCCCAAGGGCCGGATCGACGCGGCGATCGATCTCTCCCTTGAAAAAGGAGCTGTTCTCGCAACCTACGGAGACGTTCTCAGGGTTCCGGGCTCGCACGCGATGACCCTCATGAAGGCCCGGTCAAGGGGAGCGGAGATCAAAACCGTCGTCTCCGCCATGGAAGCCCTGGCCCTGGCGGAGACCCATCCCGACCGGGAAATCGTCTTCTTCGCCATCGGATTCGAGACGACCACCCCCCCCACGGCCGCCGTGATCCTTGAAGCGCTTCGACGGGGTCTTCGGAATTTTTCCGTCTTCGCAAACCATGTGCTGACCCCTTCCGCGATGGAGGCCATCCTGTCCGGGACATCCCTCGACGGCATCATCGGCCCCTCCCACGTCAGCACGGTCATCGGCACACGCCCCTACGACTTTGTGGCCCGGATCCACAAGATTCCCCTGGTGGTGGCGGGATTTGAGCCTCTGGACATCCTTTTGGCCCTCCGGATGCTCCTCACCCAGATTGCGGAAGGTCGTTCGGAGGTCGAGAACGAATATGCCCGCGCGGTGGCTCCCCAAGGGAACCTCCGGTCGCTCGAAATGATATCCAGGGTGTTCGAAAGGGCTCCCACCTTCGAATGGCGGGGGCTCGGACTCTTGCCTCAAAGCGGCCTTGCGATCCGGGAAGAGTTTGGGTTTTTCGATGCCCAAAGGCGATTTTCGATCGAGGTCGGCCATGTCTCCGACCCGGGGATCTGCGAATGCGGCGAAATCCTCAAAGGGGTCAAGGGACCCCGGGATTGCCGGATATTCGGGACGATCTGCACCCCCGACACTCCGGTCGGAGCCTGCATGGTCAGCGCTGAAGGGGCCTGCGCGGCCGTTTTCCACTACGGGGACCGGGACGGGGCGGTCTCGTGAACGGGGCAAAGGGATCCCTGGGCCCCAGGCTCGATCTTGAAAACGGGCGTGTGGAGATGGTCCATGGAAGCGGGGGACGGGCCTCGTTACAGCTCGTGGAGGAGATCTTCCTTCCCGCCTTCGACAATCCGTGGCTCAGAAAGGAGGGCGACCAGGCCCAGCTGGACCTTTCGGAGGGGCGGTGGGCCATGAGCACCGACTCGTTCGTGATTTCTCCCGTTTTCTTTCCGGGAGGAGACATCGGATCCCTCGCCGTTCACGGGACAGTGAACGATCTGGCCATGGGAGGGGCGCTCCCCCTCTACCTGACGGCAGGGTTCGTTCTCGAGGAGGGATTTCCTCTTGCCGACCTTGTCCGGATTGTCCGGAGCATGGGAGAGGCGGCCAGGTCCTGCGGGGTCTCGGTGGTGGCGG
>JAJZGM010000151.1 GCA_021828525.1 Nitrospirota bacterium
CGGGGGGCGCTGGTCCAGCAACTGGGACTCTCGATCCTCGAGGAACTGTCCCTCCTCGAAGAACTGAAACAGACTCCCCACACACTCTACAAAAGCTTTGACTTCCTGGATGACCGGGGACATCTTCTCATGCGGTCCTCCTATGACGCGGGAGAGGCTCCCTATCCTTATGCCCTGGCCATCGAACCCCACCAGATGGACCACCTCCTCGCCAGGAACCTTTCATCCCATTCCCATATTGTCATGCGTCACGAGTCCGATTTCAGGAACTTTACCGTGGATCCGTCGGGGGTCAGGGCCACCTATGAGCGGGGCGGAGAGGTGCGGCAGGTTCTGGCCCGAATCCTTGTCGGAGACGACGGACGCCACTCCCGGGTCCGGGAGCTCGCCCAAATTCCCGGAACAGTCACTCCCTACAAGGACTCCTATCTGGGGGCCTCCCTTCTCATCCCGGAGGATGCCTCCTCCCTTCCGCCGGCGATCAGGGAGAGTTCCGGACGATATTTTCTCGGCCCCCGGTCGATCTTCTTTTTCTTTTCGGTCTCGGAGCGACGCCGATTCTTTCTCACTCTTCTTCCCGAGAGGGACCGGGACAAATTCTTTGCAAGAGGTGTCGAGACCATCCTGGAGAGGCTGGACCGCCTGGTCCCGGGATTTGCCGAAACGGCAAGGAAAAACGGGCTCGACAATCCCGACGGATTCACCGAGCTTTCCGTATGGAAGGTCGACCTCGAGCGCTGGTGCGACGATGGGGTGGTCCTGATCGGGGACGCGGCCCACGCCATGAACCCCCATGTGGCCCAGGGCCGGAACCAGGCCATGGAGGATGCCCGTGTCCTGGCCCCCATCATCGCCCGGGCTCTTCTGTCGGGTCCCCTTGTCCGCCGGGAGGCCTTGCTCCCCTATGAAAGAGCCCGAATTCCCGTCACCCGCTCCCTGCACAGGCTGGCAGACGAGATGACAAGGGTCTGGAATTCCGGAAATCCCCTCGTCGTCAGGGCCCGGGAGGCCGCCTTCCGGGGAATCGGCCGGACCCCTTCCCTTCAACGAAAAATCGTGACGACCATCGGGGGAACCCGGATCCTTCCCCTGACTTCCTGGGACAAGATCAGGGCACTCGCCGCCGGACTTTAGCCGGCCAGGCCCTGTTCCTCAGGTCTTTTTGCTATTTTCTTCCATTTGACGTTATCCTTGTGACATGGAAGCCTGCGCCGATCCGGCGGGAGCCTGCCGGAACAGAACGACCAAACAGCGGACGGACTCCACCCGTGCAGATTAGACGCCGCATCAAGCTTCAGGCACGCCTGATTCTCGGGACCATCGGCCGTCTCAATACCTTCTGGCGGACCATCTTCCTTTCGGTCCTTATCGGATCCGCGACCGGCTTTTTCGTTTACCTGATCGAACGCATCGTCTACCGCCTTCTCTTCCTGACCCTCTACAACACAGTCTTCAAAAATCATCTAGTGGTCATTCTCATTCCGATGATCGGGGTGCTCGCGGCCAGGTTCATCCTGTCATCGGGCCGGGTCGACAACGCCGGGGGCACAGAAGAAATCATCAAGAGCTACCACGAATTCCGGGGAAAGGTGCCCCTGCGAAATGCCCTCTACAAAATTCCCGCCTACATCGCCACCCTTGGGTTCGGAGGCTCGGCCGGGCTCGAAGGTGCCTCGACCTATATCGGTGGAGTCATGAGTTCGCTTGTCGACCGGACCTTCGGCTGGCTCCGTCTCCCTTACGAGGAACAGAGAGTCATGCTTCTTGCCGGGGCGGCGGCGGGGCTTTCCGCCATGTTCAAGGCTCCCTTCACCGGGGCCATTTTCGTCCTTCAGGTTCCCTACCGTTCGGACATCGCCCCGAACGCCCTTGTCCCGACCCTGATCTCGAGCGTCAGCTCCTACATCGTCATGGTGAGTCTCGCCGGAACGGCCCCGCTCTTTTCGCTCGCCGCAAAGGCCCAGTTCCACTTCAAGGACTTTCTCTCTGTTCTGGTCATCGGGCTGGTCTGCGGGGTCCTGACAACCCTTTTCATCCGAATCTACCGCGCCACCAAAAAATGGTTCGGCCAGGGACAGAGCCGGCTGGGCCCCCGTCCGGTACTGGCGGCCCTGATCCTTGGCCTGTCAGGATACGTCTCCACCAAGGCCTATGGGGAAGCCCTTCCCCTGGGACCCGGATATATCTTCATCCAGCATCTTCTGACCGGAAACACCCCGATAGAAATGGCCATCGTCCTATTTTTCCTGAAAGCCATCGCTGTGATCTTCACGTTTTCGGCCGGAGGAATCGGCGGCTCCTTCTTTCCCCTCCTCTGTCTGGGAGCCGCCACCGGAAGTGTCGTGGCCCAGGTGGCCGGCCTCGAGCCCTACGACTTCGGGGTGGTCATGGGAATGTCCGCCTTCCTTGCCGCAGGCTACAAGACCCCCCTGGCCGCCGTTGTCTTCATCGCCGAGGCGACCCACAGTTCGGGCTACCTCATTCCCGGACTCATCGGAACGGTGGTCAGCTATGTCGTCAGCGGAAGCACCTCGATCTCCACCCACCAGCGCGACCGGGAAGACATTCATCTCTCCAACCGCTTCCATCTCCCTGTCCGGAACGCCATGATCCGGAACGTGGTGAGCGTCTCTCCGGAGATAAGTCTCCTGGAGTTCCGGGAGCATTTCATCTTCCGCCATCTCCACCGGATCTACCCGGTCACGGAAGATACCCCCGGGGGCCCCCATCTTCTCGGAATCTTTTCCCTCTATGATCTGGACCGCTTTCCGCCGGACACCTGGGAGAAAACCACCGTCAGGGAGGCCATGATCACTGCGGTGGTGACCGTGACGGCCGACGAACCGATCTTAAATGCCATCGGCAAGATGAACGAAAAGGACCTCGAATTTCTCCCGGTCATCGACAACGAAAAGAATCGCTGGCTTGTGGGAGGCATCACCCGGACCGATGTTTTCCAGGGCGAATGGGCAAGCCTTCTATGACAATCACGACGATTCTCCCATCCCTTTTTCTCACCTTCATCCTGACCGTTCTTTTCAGCTTCGTCATCGGTCTTGAACTTCACAGCTATCGACGCAGCAACGAGGAGGACCTGGGATTCGGGACGACGAGGACCCTGACCCTCTCCGGGATCGCCGGCTTTGTCTTCTCGATCCTCGACGCGACAGGCATGCTCTACATCGCCGGATTTCTCGCCCTCTCCGCCTTTCTCCTGGTCCATTACCGATCCCGCCAGGAAAAAAACCCGTCCCTGATCCCCCCGATGATGGCCATCCTGACCTATGCGATGGGACCGATCGCCTTAAGGGAGCCCCTGTGGTTCATCATGGTCTATGTCGTGGTCATCCTTCTCATTCTGGGAGAAAGCCACGGAATCCGAAAATTCTCCGATGCCGTCACCGCCACTGAAGTGGTCACTCTGGCGAAGTTTCTCATCATGGCAGGAATCATCCTTCCCTTTCTTCCCGAACGTCAGATAGGGCCGGCCGTTCCCGTCACCTATACCCAGGTCTGGCTGGCGGTGGTCATGGTGTCGGGGGTCTCCTACCTCTCCTATCTCGCCCGCACCTATTTCTTTCCGCATCGGGGCCTTTTGTTGACAGGGACACTCGGAGGACTGTACTCGAGCACCGTGGCCACCATCGTTCTGGCCCGCAAGGCCCGCGACCAGGCCGACCCCCTCACTTCGACAGCCATCATCCTGGCCTCGACCATGATGTACTTCCGTATGGGAATCCTCGTTCTCGTCCTTGGACCCGGATCGATCTCCTTCCCGCTTCTGCTTCCCTACGGGATCCTCCTTCTCCTGTCCCTGGGGGCGGCCTGGGGAGCGCACACCTACAGCCGTTTCATGAAACAGCCCAAGGACTCCCTCC
>JAJZGM010000152.1 GCA_021828525.1 Nitrospirota bacterium
GGAGATCTGGGAGGTTTCCTCCGAGACGACCAGGGCAACGGCATCGGTTTCCTCCGTGATTCCGATCGCGGCCCGGTGGCGTGTCCCATATTGGCGGGAGAGGTCGGAGGAGAGGGAGATGGGAAGGAAACATCCTGCCGTGGCGATCCTGTTCTTCCGGATGATGGCTGCCCCGTCGTGAATGGGAGAGTAAGGGAGGAAAAGACTGACCAGGAGTTCGTTGGATATGATGGCATCCAGAGGGACCCCCACCTCGACAATTTCGGAGAGATCGGTGTTTCTTTCTATGACAATGATTCCACCGATTCCGCGCCGGCTTAAGGTTTGCAAGGCCTTCACGAGCTCTTCGATATCGAGGGAGGAGTCACCAAGAGGGATTCCGAGAAGAAGAGGGCTTTTTCCGACACGAGCGAGGGCCTTGCGGATTTCTGGCTGAAACAGAATGAGAAGAGCCAGAACGATCTGGGACCAGAAGCTGGTGATCAGCCAATTGAGGGTATAGAGCTTGAGCCATCCGGAGACGAAAAAGACAAGGAGGAAAACCAACACTCCGATGACCATCTGGAAGGCCCGGGTCCCGCGAATGAGGAGAAGGATCTGGTAAAAGATGAACCAGACGGCAAGGACATCCAGGATGTTCCGCCAGAGGGCCCATGACGCCAGACTATGCATGGTCCTCTCCCGCGATAGAGCGAAGAACCCGCCTGATCTGTACGGCTATATCCGGGCGATGGGTCCGGAACAGGGAGGCTCCGTGGAGGGTAGACCAGGCCATGACGGCTGCCGTGGGAATGTCTCGGTCCTCCGGGGCCTTGGGGTGGTCCCTGTCGTCAAGGAAGCGCTTTCTCGATGGGGCGATCAGAAGGGGGCCCATTTCCAAAAAAGAGTTCATGTGCCGGAGAAGCAGGAAGTTGTGATCTGTCGTCTTGCCAAACCCCAGGCCCGGGTCAAAAATCAGTCGGTCCCGGTGAATACCCGATCGTTCGAGCATCTGGGAGCGTTCCGAAAAAAAATGATAAACCTCGGACACGACATCCTCATAGAAGGGATCGCGCTGCATTGTTTCGGGAGTCCCCTGCATGTGCATGACGACGGCCATGATTTCCGGGTTTTCCTGCAGGATGGTGAGGAATCCGGGATCCCTGAGGCCTCCGACATCATTGATTAGTGTGGCGCCAAAATCCATGGCCTCCCGGAAAATCCCCGGGCGGCGTGTATCAATGGAAAGGGGAACCGGAATCTCGGCCAGGGCTTTGATGGCGGGAAACAGACGGGAGCGTTCCTCGTCCGCTGACACGGGTCGGGAGCCTGGCCTGGTGGATTCGGCTCCTACGTCGAGGATCTGGGCCCCTGAATCGATCAGGCGGAGGGCATGGTCCAGAAGAGAGGTGGTCCCCGACAGAAGTCCGTCACCTGAAAAAGAATCGGGGGTCACGTTTATGACCCCCATGATGAGAGGGAGATTCCTCTCCCGTCTAGCGTTTTTGAGAATTTCCCGGAGATCAGCCCGGGGCATTTGCCGCCTGGATGAGGGCATCGATCTGGGGAGAATCGAGCGTTTCTTTCTCCAGTAGGGCTTCCGCAATGTTGGTCAAGGCCTTCATGTGTCCAGAGATCAGACTCTTTGCCTTGGCATAGGCATCGAAAATGATGCCACTCACCTCACGATCGATATCGATGGCTGTGGATTCACTGTAATCCCTGCGCTGGAACATTTCCCGTCCCAAAAAGATCTCGTCGTTTTTCTGGGCAAAGGTGATAGGGCCCAGCTTGTCGCTCATCCCCCATTCACAGACCATTTTTCTCGCCAGGTCGGTCGCCCGCTCTATGTCGTTCCCGGCACCGGTGGTGATGGATTTCGTCACGAGCTCTTCCGCGACACGTCCCCCCATGAGAATGGCAATGTTGTTGAGAAGAAAATCCTTCCCATAGGTATACCGGTCGTCTGTCGGAAGTTGCTGGGTCACTCCGAGGGCGCGGCCCCTGGGGATGATGGAAACCTTGTGGACAGGGTCTGTCCCCGGAATCAGCTTTGCAACCAGGGTGTGGCCAGCCTCATGGAATGCGGTGACCCGTTTCTCGTCTTCGGTGATGAGGATGGATTTGCGCTCGACGCCCATGAGGACTTTGTCCTTGGCATCTTCGAACTCACTCATCTCGACGACCTTTTTGTCGCGGCGGGCGGCCAGGAGGGCCGCCTCATTGACAAGATTGGCGAGATCGGCTCCGGAAAACCCCGGAGTACCGCGAGCCACTGTCTCGAGGTTGACGGAGGAGTCGAGGGGGATCTTTTTCGTGTGGACCTCGAGGATCTTGATCCGGCCCTTGAGATCAGGTTTTCCCACGATGATCTGCCGGTCGAAGCGTCCAGGACGAAGGAGTGCCGGATCAAGAACATCCGGCCTGTTGGTCGCAGCGATCAGGATGACCCCTTCATTGCTTTCGAAGCCGTCCATTTCGACAAGGAGCTGATTCAGGGTCTGTTCCCGTTCGTCGTGTCCCCCGCCAAGGCCAGCTCCCCGATGGCGGCCGACGGCATCAATTTCGTCTATGAAAATGATGCAAGGGGCATTTTTCTTTCCTTGCTCGAAAAGATCCCGGACCCGTGAGGCCCCGACGCCCACGAACATTTCAACGAAGTCCGAGCCGCTGATATGAAAGAAAGGAACGTCGGCCTCTCCGGCAATGGCCTTTGCGAGGAGGGTCTTCCCTGTTCCAGGGGGGCCTACAACAAGGACCCCTTTGGGGATATGTCCGCCCAGCCTCTGAAATTTTGAAGGATCCTTGAGAAACTCCACGATCTCGAAGACCTCTTCTTTCGCTTCATCGACTCCTGCAACGTCGGCAAAGGTGATTTTCTTCTTGTCCTCGGTCATCATCTTGGCGCGTGATTTTCCGAAGGACATGGCCTTGTTCCCTCCGGTCTGCATCTGGCGCATGAAGAAGACCCAAAGAAGGACAAGAACCACGATCGGTCCCCATGAAATGAGCAGACTCATGTACCAGGGGCTTTCTCCCGGCGGAATGGCAATGATCCTGACATTGCGTTTCTGGAGTTCCTCGACCAGGTGAGGGTCGTTGGCGGCGTAGGTCTGGAAATGCGACCCGTCTTTCATGACGCCATTGATATGGTTCCGCTTGATTGTGACCTCACTGATCTGATTCATTTCAAGCTTGGAAATGAAATCCGAATAGATCAGGTTTTGGGATGAGGGTTGACGGAACTGGAACATGTCAAAGACGAGAAAGACGACGATTCCGATGATCAACCAGAGGGCGAGATTCTTGTAGAACGGCTTCATCAACAGATTCCTCCTTCAAGGGGTGCGATTTCTGATTCTAGCATGGAGCATACCCCTCTTCAATCGGAATTTATGAAAACGGGCTAGGGGAAAGGATTCCTGAATTCGGAGGTCAGGAGGTTTGTTCGAGGACAGCTATGAAAGGGAGGGTCCGGTACTTGTTCTTGTAGTCAAGTCCGTAGCCGATGACAAAACGGTTCGGTATGGAAAAGCCCGTATAGTCAGGGGAAAATGAGACCTCTCTCCCGCCTGTCTTGTCAAGAAGCGCGCAGAACCTGACACTCTCCGGGTTGTGTCTGGAGAGGACATCCATGATGAGACGGGCGGTTTTCCCAGAATCAATAATATCCTCTATGACAAGAACATCCGTTCCCTTCAGGTTGAGGGACGGCTCTGAAAGAAGTCGCGTTGTCCCCGCACCGTCGGAGGATGGGGCAGAGGATGTCATCATGAAATCGATCTGTGCCGGGATTCCGATGGATCGGGCAAGATCGGCCGTAAAGGCGAAGGCTCCCTTCAGGATGCCCAACAGAACAAGATTC
>JAJZGM010000153.1:0-2694 GCA_021828525.1 Nitrospirota bacterium
TTCCGATCTAGTGATCCTTCCCGGGAACCAAGAGATCGACAAAGAGCACCCCTTTTTCGACGGAGAGCGTCTCGGCCAGGATCCGGTAGACATCCGACTCGGTTTTCGCAAGGAAAAGGTCGGAAAGGACCCTCTCCGCCACGACCCGGTAATGGGCCCTGCGGCGTTCTTTCCTGACCCGCTCCTTCCGGTCGAGAAAGGCCGCGATCTCGACGACGATTCTCTGGAAGAGGGCCGCCGATTCCTGTCCCAGGAAGGTATCCTCAGGAATCTGGGCCTGAAGGAGGAGCTTCTCTCCCCCTACCCGGGATGCCGAGACGGAAAGGCCCCCGTATTTCCGGACCCCAGGGGCCAGCGTCAACCCCGGATAGTCGGGTTCCTCGTTCAGAAGAATCTGGGGTCGGCCGGTCCGAAGGGCCATGGCGGCCATTCCCGGCCCCTCCGTCGATACCTTTAATGAGTCGTCTTCTATCCCTTCCGGAAGGTCCGGAGAAACGGCCGCAAGGGTTCCCATCAGGTAAGTGCCGCCGGGGGGAAGTCGTCCAACCATTGTAAAACGAGCATTCAGGATTTTGCGAAGTTGTTCGAGAAGCTCTCTTAAGACCTCTTCCTCCGGGGACTCGTCCCGCTCCCGGAGAATCTGGACCGATTCGGAGAGGGCCCTGTAGAAAAGGGAAGCAATCCGGGCCCTCTCCTCCGATTCCTTCAGGGCCGTTACATCGGTCTCGACCGATACATAACCCAAGGGCTGCCCTTCCGGAGAAAAAAGCGCGGTGGCATTCACCCTGAGCCAGACAGATTCGCCGGACCTGGAATAATGAATCATGGTTTCCTGGAAAGAGCGGTGGGCGGCGACATGGGCGCGGATACGTTCAAGCGTCGGGAGATCGGTGGTTTGTCCCAGACGAAAATCCGCGAGAAAATGTCCCCGGATTTCCGAGAGCCGGTAGCCGAACCTTTCCTCGAAGGCCCGGTTGACCCAAAGGATGTCTCCCGCCGGATCCGTCATGAGAATGCCGTCGGTCGTTTTCTGCGCAACGAGGGAGAGGCGTTCGAGTTCGGTCTCCCGGGTCAGCCGTTCGATCGCCAGAGCCAGACTCTGGGAGAGATGTTCTCCGAGGCGGAGGTGGTCATCTGAAAACTCACCCTCCCTTCCGCTCCAGAGGGCCAGAACAGCGGCCGGTTCCTCCTGTGCGGGAAGAAGGACCGGGACCGCCAGGATCTCCCGGACGACCCCAAGTTCGGGGTGAATCTCCCGGTAGAACCTGAGGGCTGCCAGCCCGTCCGAAATCCGCTCTATCTTTCCGGTTTTCTCCCGCCAGGCCCAGGCAGCAATTGCCAGACGTCCCCCCTCCCCCTCCAGGGGAAATCGGAGCTCTTTCATCGCGGCGACCAGCCTCCCATCACGGGAGGCGTGAGCGGTCATCACAAGTTCTCCGGTCTCTGGGGCCTTCTCCAGGACATAGACGGCCAGGGCGTCAGTCACCCTGGAGATCGTCCGGACGGAAATCTTGTAGAGCTCATCACGAGATTTGGCCGTGAGAAAGGCCTGCTGGGAGGCCATGACGGCCTCCTGATAGGCCGTGAGCCTGTGGAGTTCCTCCTCCAGTTCTCTTTTGTCCAGAGCCAGGGCAATTTCCAGGGCGATCCTCATGAATGGCTCGGCCCATGTCTCCTCGGAAAACAGGGGGTCGGAAAAGAAGGCCCCTACAAAGATCCGCTGACCACCCTTTCGAATCGCCGATGCCAACAGGGCCCCCGTCATTCCCATCGCCTTCTCCCGGGGGAGGAGGACCGCCCGACCCCCCTCCCTTTCCAGAAGGTCTGCGGCGGAACAGGCCTCGAGAAGGGATAAGAGATCCCGGAGAGCCGGAAAGCCCGAAAAGAAGTCCTGGTCTTCTCCCCTTTTCAAAATGAAATCAGGGTCCCTTTTTCCTGCCGGAATCTGGGCCAGAAGAAGAACTCTTGGCCTAAGGACGGCAATAACCCGGTCTGCCAGAGTTCCAAGGAGGATCTCAAGGGACGGGGAGTCTTCCTGGAAAGACTTCATTGTGACCGAAAGAGCCTCTTCAAAGAGGCGCGAGATCTCGTGGCGGTTCGAGGCCTCCCTCAATTTGGTAATGTCGGAGGAGACGAGCCCGTACTCTTTGGACGGGCTCCCCCCTCCCGGGAGGGGAAACCCCTTCATCAGGCGCCATGACGGCCTTCCGTCGAGTGAAAGAAGGGAAAGTGACACCTCGAATGCCTGCCCGGAACGGACCTGGGACAGCATCGTCTCACGGGTCTCTGAGGGAACGCCCGCGTTCGCGAGAAGAGGGGCGGGATCCATTCCATCAAGATTTTCGACAGGAATCCCCGTCTGACGGGAAAAGGCCGCATTAGCCCAGGTCACCCGGCCATCTCCTCCCAGAATGCAGATGGCGTCGTCCGTTTCCTGGGTGACCCGGGAGAGCCGTCTGATCATCTCTTCCTGCTCAAGCCTCCGGATGGCCCTTCCCAGACTGTCGGCAAGGGTTGCGAGAAGGCTTCGGAGACTTTCCGTAAAATGGCGGGGGTCCCGGCTCCAGACGACAAAAACCGCGGCAGGATCCCGGTCTTTGTCCGGCATCGCGGGAAAGGCCATGGCCGAGCCGATTTGAGAAAGGACCGGAAATCTGCGGGCCATCTCTTGTAAAAAAGGCCAGTGTTCACTTT
>JAJZGM010000153.1:2704-3844 GCA_021828525.1 Nitrospirota bacterium
CCGATCTCCGCTCCCGGAAGGCCAGGGCCGAAAGTGAGGGACCGACGGACTCTGCGTCGCCCTTTGAAAAGCGGAGAGCCCGGGTCGCCATCGTCATTTCGGGAAGGATCGTCTCCACCGCCTGGGTCTCGATCGCTCCGTCAGGGCCCTGAACAGCCACGTAGCTTCCTATGGCCCCGGCATAGCGGACGATGGCTTCGACGAGGGAGCGGTACATCGTCTCTCTGTCCCTGGCTTCGATGAAGGCCTGCTGGACACGCCGGATCGCCTCCTGATAGGTGGCGAGGCTTTTGCGTTCCTCTTCAATTCTGACCCGGTCGAAAAAGGAGGCCAGGTCTCTGGCCAACCCGGAGATAAGGGAGAGGAATTCTCCCGGGAAGGGGCCCGTTTCTCTCCGGCAGAGAACGATCACGATCTGGGTCCCATCGCTCATTCTGGCCGATTCGGCAAGACCGCTGCCAAAATTTATACCCCGGATCCCCTCCCCCGCAATGCCCGGTCCCGCAAGGACTCGAAGGTCCGGAACGACCTTCATGGAGCCGGAGTTCAGGGCCTGCTCCACAAGAGACCTTCCCTTCCCGTCGAGATCGAAGCGTTGAGAATCCTCCGAGACGGAGGCCTTCTCCTCTTCTTTGGCCAGGATCTCGATCCCTGGCTCTCCCGGAAGGCGTCGTCCGATCCAGACCAGAGGAAGGGCAAATGAGCGGGCAAGAAGGGAGGCAATGGAGTCCGGAAGTCGCTCTTCATGGCCTTCTTCTGTTTTCCGCAAAAGCCGCTGGATTTCAAACAACGTGGCGAAGGGATGGCTCTCTTCCCGGCAACGCCTGACCAGGGCTCCGACCCGGGAGACAAGGGAGGGGGTCAGGATTTTCAAAAGAGGAGATAACGGAAGTTCGGGAGAAACCACAAGAAAAAGGAGCGTGTCAGGTTGGGCGGGGGAGCCCTCCGGAAGAGCGGAAAGAGGGATGAGGCGACGGGATTGTCCTCCGAGATCTTCGAGTGCCCGGGAGATCACAAGGGGAATGCGCGAAGGATCGGGGGGAAGCTCAAGCGATATAAGACGCGAGAGGAGAGGCTCCGTCCCGGCCGCGGCCCGGAGGATTGTCTCTCCCTCGATCGTAACAAGGAGGATTCCTTCGG
>JAJZGM010000154.1 GCA_021828525.1 Nitrospirota bacterium
ACGATGCAATACAGGGCACAGTAGACCGGATAAAAGCTGTAAGTCACGTCGGGAAAGAGGAGGGGCCGGTTTTGCTTTAAAAGGGCGCAGAAGGCATGGGCCAGGATCTCGTCGGAGCCGTTTCCGGCGAAGACGCCGGCGACCGGAACCCCGAAGTTCTTGGCCACAGCCTCCTTGAAGAGGCCCATGTCGGGGTCGGGGTAAAGCCTGAGGCTTCCGGCGACCTCCCGGGTGATCGCCTCGAGGACCCGGGGGGAAGGTGGATAGGGATTTTCATTGGTGTTAAGCTTGATGAACCGTCCGGCCTTGGGCTGTTCGCCCGGCACGTAGGGGGTCAGGCCCCGGGCGGTCTCACTCCAGAATCGCTGCCGTTCGTCCAAGGACTCCACTCCTCATTCGTCCTGTCGCGGTCTCGCCAAACGGGACACTGTTCCCGTGCGAAGGCGTCTTCATAGGATCGCATTGTGGAATGACGATTTCAATGGGGTTTGACCTATGTCACAAATGGGGGTAGACTTCAAACGGTTAAAAAGGGACATTTACCCTTGATTATTTTGTAATTCTGCTTATTTATTCTGAACCCGGCGCCATCTGGATTGTAAGGCGCGGATCAGATCTAAAGCATCAGGACCGATGTCGGGCTTCCGTTTGACGCCTCCCGGTGGGGGGCCTTGCTTCCTGCACTTTTACATTCGAGATACGACGATGAGACAGTTCGACCGATATGCGGTGAACGCCGGCGTGTCCTACCGCTCTCACGCCCTGGGCCACGTGGCCCTGCGGGGGGAAATCCGGGATTTGTCCCTTTCGGGAGGCCGGATTGCCACCACCCAATTCCTTTCTCCCAATTCCTGGCTAAGCCTTGAGATCGAGCATGCCGGCCTGGGCCTTCTCCAGACCAGCGCCCGGGTCGTCCGTCCTGCAGAGGATGGCGTTGGCGTCCATTTCTTCTGGACCGACCGGAAAAGCCTCCATGCCCTCCGGGACTTTCTCTCCCCGCTCTCGGGGGTGACCGAGGCCGAGCGGGAGGACTCGACCCTCCGAAAGATCTGGGGGACCCTGCTCCGGACCTCTCCCGACTCCCTCGTGAACACCATGATCAGCTGGTGCAACAGCACCTTCGCCCTGGAAGAGGAGATCGCCGGGAAGGAGGGAGAGGAGTTCTACGAGGGGACGAGTCCTGCCATCCGGAAGGTCTATGAGAAGATCCGGCTCTTTGCCCCCACCGCCCTTCCCGTGCTTCTGGAGGGGGAGACCGGAACCGGCAAGGAGGTCTTCTCCCGCACCGTCCACAGGCTTAGCCAGAATGCCGGGGGCCCCTATGTTCCGGTCAACTGCGGGGCGATTCCTCCGACCCTGGCGGAGAGTCTGCTCTTCGGCCACGAGAAGGGGAGCTTTACCGGGGCCAACACCCGGCAGAATGGCCACTTCGAGGAGGCGGAGGGGGGGACGATCTTTTTAGACGAGATCGGGGATCTTCCCCTTCAGATCCAGGTGAAGCTTCTTCGGGTTCTCCAGGAGAGGGCCTTCTCCCGGGTCGGCTCCCACGAGGAGATTCCCCTCTCCTGCCGGATCGTGGCGGCCTCCAACAAGGATCTGAAGCGTGAGGTCCGGGAGGGCCGCTTCCGGCAGGATCTCTACTACCGGCTCGAGGGGGTCGCGGTGTCGATTCCGTCGCTCCGGGAGCGGACCGAAGACATCCTTCCCCTGGCCCGCTTTTTGTCCCGGAAGATTTCCCGGTGCATGGGTCTTATCACGAAGGACTTCTCCCCGGCGGCCGAACGGCTGATCTTGACCCATCCCTGGGTCGGAAATGTCCGGGAGCTCTCGAATGCCATTCACCGCTCGGTGGTGGTCTCCCGCCACATCGAGATTCTTCCCGAGGATCTGGGTGTGGGCCTGTCCTCCGACCGGCGGGGAGGCGGAACGCTCCGGGAACGGCGGGAGCGCCACGAGCGGGAGGTTCTCTACGCCTGTCTCTCAAGAAACGGCAGCAATGTGGGAAAGGTCGCCGAGGAGCTCGGCATCTCCCGTCCCTCTGTCTACAATCTCATGAAGAAGTACGCCCTGGACAGCCTCTAGCACCGGCTCTCCCCTGCCCTCCTCCTTCCCGGCCGGGGAGAAGCGATCCCCGGCTTCTTTAGCCCGTCCGTCCCCACCTTGACAGGAACCATTCGGCTGTCCGCTCGAGTCCTTCCCGGAAGTAGACCTTAGGCTCGAAGCCCAACAGGGACTTCGCCTTGGAAATGTCGGCCTGGGAGGCTTGCGGATCCCCCGCCCGGGGAGGATTGAAGCGGATATTGGGCGAAATGCCCAGGATCTCGGAGAGGTTCTTCACCAGATCGAGGATGCTAAAGCTTGCCCCGCACCCGACATTTATGGCCTCGCCGACCCCGGAGGTCGTCTCCATGGCCAACAGATTGGCCATGACCGCGTTTCCGACGAAGGTGAAATCCCGGGACTGCATCCCCGTGCCGTTGATCGTGACAGGCTCTCCCGACAGGATCGCGCGAATGAACCGGGGGATGACCGCGGCGTATTCGGAGTCCGGGTCCTGGTAGGGCCCGAAGATGTTGAAGTACCGGAGCGTCACCGTCTCGAGTCCATATGTCTTGGTGAAGATCCGTCCGAACAGCTCCTGGGAGAGCTTGCTTAAGGCATAGGGAGAAAGGGGGGAGGGCATCAGCGTCTCGACTCTCGGCATGCCGGGGGTGTCCCCGTAGACCGAGGAGGAGCCGGCGATGACCACCCGCCGGACCCCCGCCTCCCGGGCCTTCCACAGAAGGTTCAGGGTGCCGTTTACATTCGCGGTCTGGGTTTCGAAGGGATCGGCGATCGAGCGGGGAACGGAGCCCACCGCCGCCTCGTGGTAGACGTGGGTCACCCCCATAAGGGCGCTCTCCAGAATCTTCATGTCCCGCAGATCCCCCCGGATCACTTCCACCCGGCCGGCCAGGTCGTCGAGGTTCTCCTCTTTTCCGGTCGAAAAATTGTCGAAGATCCGGACGCTCTTGCCCTGTGCAACCAGGGCCCGGGCGATGTGGCTTCCGATGAAGCCCGCCCCTCCCGTCACGAGAATGGACATGCCTTCCCCTTGTCTGTGGTGATTCTTGGTTTAAGCCGGATCCTAGACGGCGTGGACCATGGCCGGAAATGAGGCTTCGGGACCCGGAAAGTCCGGTTCGACCGGAGCCATGGCGGCCCAGTCGAAGACTTTGGGGTCAGTTGCGATGAGATGGGTCATATTGTGCGACATCAGAAGGGGTTTGAGAAGGTAGGGAGGGACAGGATGACCAAAGGCTCTCCACGACCCGTTCCGGAGCCCGCCCATCCGGAGCCATTTCACCGGAAGACCCCATTTCCTGTGAAAGACCTGCGACTCCTCCTCACCTAAAAAGCGCAGGCATTCCGACTCGTAGAAGACGGCGTTAATGACAAGAAGGCCGCTCGTGATCTTCCGGATGCTCTCCAGCATCTCGGACGAGGCCGGGTCGGATGACAGGGCGAAGACCAAATTTATCGACCCCACCTCGGAGAGTGCCCCGAGAAAGAAGCTCTCGAAGGTGGCTCCGGGCTCGGGAGAGAGGCAGCGGATGGAAGGGGCATTATTCATGGTCGTTACTCCTTGACTGGAACAGCCCCCGGACCGGAGGCCGAAAAACTCCTGTATGCAAAACGAAAAAATAAGAGTCCTGTCAGATTCCGGGAAGAGAATTGCATTTGTCATGCCAAAGATCGGCAGGCAGAAGTTAATTTTCTGAGGAAGGTCTGTTAGGTATTGAAGGGAGAGGATTTTTAAAACAAGAATGTCAAAGAAAAAGTCTCCGACTTTGGT
>JAJZGM010000009.1 GCA_021828525.1 Nitrospirota bacterium
GGACTGTCTGTCGGAACTCCGGGAGGCCCCTCCCCGGAATGAGTTTCGGGGAGAGAAGGATCCTTTGGAGGAGCGGTCGGAGGAGGGCTCCCTGTCGTCTGAGGATCGTTTTTGGGGGCGGTCCCGGGCGTCCTCCCGGGGGCGACTTCTTTCGGGGGCGGACTGTCTGTCGGAACTCCGGGAGGCCCCTCCCCGGAATGAGTTTCGGGGAGAGAAGGATCCTTTGGAGGAGCGGTCGGAGGACGGCTCCCTGTCGTCTGAGGATCGTTTTCGGGGGCGATCCCGGGCGTCTTCCCGGGGGCGACTTCTTCCGGGGGCGGACTGTCTGTCAGGTTTTTGGAATGCCTCTTCCCGATAAGGTTTCCTGGAGAGGGCAGGGGGGACAAAACGGGGTTCGCGGGGAGACTCTCCCTCTTCGGAAATCCTGTTTCGGGGATGGTCCCGGCTTTTCTCATCGGTCCAGCTTCGGGAGGCAGAAGAGCCGGTCCTTGCGACCCTGTCCGTTTCTCTCTCCCTGAAGGAGCGTTGCGGACTCCGGCCATTGTCCTGGGTGGATTGGCGGTGGCGTGAGTCGAGAGAACGCGGAAGATGGGTGGGTGTTTCCCCCGCGAGAAGGGATCGGATTTCGGAGGAGGTCACAGTCCGGTACTCTCCGGGGTCAAGCCCGGCCAGAGTCAGGGGACCGAAGGCGGTTCGCACCAGTTTCAGCACAAAGTAGTTCAGGGTTTCAAAAAGACGGCGGACCTCCCGGTTGCGGCCTTCGGTCAGGGTGATCCGGTACCAGGCGTTGGAGTCCGTATCCCGTTCCGGAACGAATTCCATCGGGACCACAGGCCGGCCGTCAAGGCGGATATCCCCCCGGGCGATTCGTTCGAGATGGGACGGAGAAATTCCTCCCTGGATCTTGACCAGATAAGTCCGTGGAATCGCATAGCGCGGATGGAGGATCCGCTGGGAGAGATCGCCGTTGTTGGTCAGGAGCAGTGCACCCTCGGTCTGGAAGTCGAGACGGCCCACATGGAGCAGGGGTTCGATATTGGGAAAGAATTCTCGAAGCGTCGGTCGGCCTTCCGGATCGTGAAGGGTCGAAACAACCCCCTTCGGCTTGTAAAAAAGGAAGAGGAAGGGTTCGGATTCCCGCCGGAGGGGTTTGCCTTCGACCAGAACGGTGTCGGTCTCGGGATTGACCCGGGATCCCGGCTCGGTCACGACCTGTCCGTTGACCGAAACCAGTCCTGAGGCGACCAGCTGTTCAGCCTTGCGGCGGGAGGCCACCCCCCGGTGTGCCAGGAGTTTGTGAAGGCGGACGGAGCCCGGCTCCAGGCCGTCCTCTCCGGGAGGGGGAGAGGATGAGGCCGTAGAGGGCGAGGGAGTCTTTGAAGAACTGTCGGGAATCATAAGGGTCCTTTATTCCCACTCGATGGTAGCGGGAGGCTTGGGAGAGATATCGAAAACGACGCGATTGATTCCCTCGACCGAAGCGATGATGCGATGCGAGATCCGACCCAAAAGTTCAGGAGAGAGGTAATGGACGTCGGCGGTCATGCCGTCGACCGAGCGGACCGCCCTGACGGCGACCACATGTTCGTAGGTTCGGGCATCCCCCATCACCCCTACGGACTTGACGGGGAGAAGAACTGCGAAGTATTGCCAAAGTTCGGAAAGTGCCGGAGAGTTTTCAACCTCTTCACGGACGATGGCATCCGCCTTCCTGAGGATGGCGAGTCTCTCGGGGGTGACAGAGCCCAGAATCCGGATGGCAAGGCCCGGTCCGGGAAAGGGCTGGCGGTTGACAAAACGGTCAGGAAGTCCCAGTTCCCGGCCAAGCCTTCGGACCTCGTCCTTGAATAGTTCCCGGAGGGGTTCGACAAGCCTGAAGGGCATGCGGGCCGGAAGTCCACCGACATTGTGGTGGGACTTGATGATCGTCGAAGGGCCGCCGAAGGAGGAGACGCTCTCGATCACGTCAGGATAGAGGGTTCCCTGCGCCAGATAGCGGACTGTTCCGCGTTTCCGTGTTTCCCGGCTGAAGACGTCGATGAAGGTCTTTCCTATGATTTTCCGTTTTTTCTCGGGATCGGAGACTCCCTTGAGGCGGGAGAGGAAGAGCGATTCCGCCTCCACGACCTCGATGGGAATGTTCAGGGTTTCAAGATCTCCCCGAAGGGCGTCGAGCTCACCCTGTCTGAGGAGTCCGTTGTCAACGAAGATGGCATGAAAGCGACGCCCCAACGCCCGGTGGCAAAGAAGGGCGGTGACGGTCGAGTCGATTCCTCCCGAAAGGGCGCAAACAAGGTGGTCCTCATTGACGGTGTTCCGGATCTCCTCCACATGGCGGTCAAGGTATCCCTTGATCGTCCAGTTGGGGGAGATCCGGCAGACATCGATTAGAAAATGCCGGAGAAAATCGACTCCAGCCACGGTCTGGGTCACTTCGGGATGAAACTGGACCCCGTAGATCTTCCGTGCGGCATCTTCCATGGCGGCGATCGGTGTGGTCTCGGTGCTGCCGGAGACTGAAAAGCCGGGAGGAAGAGCCCGGATCCAGTCCCCGTGGCTCATCAGGACGGGGGAGGCGGGGCGAAAAACACCCCAGAGCGAGGAGGCCTTTTCGTGGGGGGAAAAGAGATGGACTCCGTATTCCCGGACCTTGGCCCGTTCGACGACTCCTCCGGCAACTTGGGCAATGATCTGCATCCCGTAACAGATCCCGAGGACGGGAATCCCCAGGCCGAGGAGAGAGGGATCAAGAGTGGGAGCGCCTTTCTCGTAGACGGAGGCGGGGCCTCCCGAGAGGACAAGCGCCCGGGGATTCCTTTTCATGACCTCCGAGGCCGGAAGGGTGGCGGGCAGGATTTCGGAATAAATCTCCATCTCCCGTATGCGCCGGGCAATGTTCTGGGTCAGCTGGGATCCGAAATCGAGGATCAGGACAGGATCAATAGTCAAGGCAGAGGTTCTTTCTGAAGAGGGCCGGGAAAAGATGCCGGTCAGGATTCGTCCCATTCCCGGCGGTAATTCGGGGCTTCCTTGGTGATGATCACGTCATGGACATGGCTTTCCCGGAGCCCTGCCGGGGAAATCCGGATGAACTGGGCCCTTTCCTGGAGCTCCCGGATCGTCCGGCAGCCGCAATAGCCCATGCCGGACCGGAGACCCCCCGAAAGCTGGTAGATGAGTTCGGAGAGCCGTCCCTTGTGGGGAACCCGTCCCTCGATTCCTTCGGGAACCCATTTCTTGGCCCCGGACGGCTGGTTGTAGCGATCGCCGCCCCCACGCTCCATCGCTCCGATCGATCCCATGCCGCGGTAAGTCTTGTAGGAACGACCCTGGAAAAGGATGGTTTCCCCCGGAGACTCTTCTGTTCCGGCAAAGAGGGATCCCATCATGACGGCCGAGGCGCCAGCGGCCAGAGCCTTCACAAGATCCCCGGAATACTTGATCCCTCCGTCGGCGATGACGGGAACGTTCGCCTCGCGGGCCACTTCGTGGACATCGGAGATGGCGGTGAGCTGAGGGACCCCCGCTCCGGCCACGATGCGGGTCGTGCAGATCGAGCCGGGACCGACCCCCACCTTGAGAAGGTTGGCTCCGGCCTCGATCAGGGAACGCGCCGCTTCCTTCGTGGCAATGTTTCCGGCCATGACAGGGATATGAGGCCAGCTTCCGCGGATCGTCCGGATCATTTCGATGACCCCGGCCGAATGGCCATGGGCGGTGTCGATCACCATCATGTCCACCTGGGCCCGGGCCAGAAGGCGCGCCCGTTCAAGTGCGGCCTCCCCCACGCCGATCGCCGCGGCCACGACCAGCCGTCCACGGGTGTCCTTGGCGGAATTGGGATACTTGATCTTTTTCTCGATGTCCTTGATGGTGATCAGGCCGTCGAGCTCGTTTTTGTCGTTGACGACCGGAAGCTTCTCGATGTGGTATTCCTGGAAAAGCTTCTTGGCGACATCGAGCGTCGTTCCGACGGGGGCGGTGATGAGGTTTTTCGAGGTCATGACCTCCGAGACCTTCCGGGTCAGGATCGTTTCGAAGCGAAGGTCCCGGTTGGTCACGATTCCGACAAGGGTGCGGCTTTTGACAACGGGAATGCCGGAAATCCTGAAGGTCTGCATCAGATCGAGAGCCCGTCCGACAGTTTCGTCAGGGCCGATGGTGATCGGATCGGTGATCATGCCCGACTCCGACTTCTTTACCTTGTCCACTTCGTGTGCCTGCTCTTCGGGAGAGAGGGCGCGGTGGATCACCCCGATTCCTCCTTCGCGCGCGAGGGCGATGGCCAGACGGGCCTCGGTCACCGTATCCATGGCGGCAGAGAGAATCGGAATGTTGAGCTTTATCCCGGAATAGAGCTCGATGCTGGTGTCGGTATCGGCAGGAAGGAAGTTGGAAAACTGGGGCACAAGAATGACATCGTCGAATGTCAGTCCCATGGGAAGGTCATTTTGCAGCATAGTCCCCTCGCTTTTCAAACTGTTTATCTTCCTATTTTACACCAAAAAAATTCGTTGGGTCAACGAAAACTTTGTGGCGGAAGACAGCGTTGGAGGAAGGCGGGAGGGCCGGCAGAAAACAGGTCAGAGCATGTGTCTTCTGAGGAGATCGACAAATTGCTGGGCCGTCCTTCCGGAGCGAGATCCCCGGTCCCGGGAAAATTGAAGGGAGAGGGCAAGGATGCGGAGCAGTGGGGTATCGGGCTCCCCTGGAACCTCCACCGTGGCGGCCTGCCAGTCCGACCAGAGAGCCGGCCAATTTTCCGGGACAGAGGGGATCAGACCCGCTGAGAGCGCCTTCGACAAAACGAGCCGGAAATACCCGTGGCAATCGGGCTCATCGAAAAAGAGGGTCAGACCAAACCGGTCATAGAGCGCCAGGGTATCGTCTCTCGCCTCCTGGGGATGAAGGGCATCTGAGACTGTCTGTCGGGACTCGGAGACCAGGTGGCGGATGTTCGTTGTGACGACCAGCGCGACATTGTCTGGGATGGCCATGATGCCTCCGTCCAGGAGCGCCTTCATCTGGCGAAAGGAGTCATCCTCTCCCGAAAAGGCCAGATCGTCGAGAAGAACAAGATAGAGTTCGGAAAAGGTCGAGAGGAGGTCGAGCAGTGCGGCGAGATAGTCGATGCCGGGCTTGTCCACCTGAAAGAGCCTGAGTGGCCTTCCCTCTTTTTTCTGACGATTCCATTCATTCCAGAGGGCGACGACCATCGAGGTCTTCCCCGTTCCCCGGTGACCGTAGAGAAGGGCCGGAAGAGGAGGAAGGTTTCGGGAAAATCCTGCAAGATTCTTGCGGAGGGATTCCATATGGGAGTCCCTCCCGATCAGATCCTCGGGGAGGAGCCTTCGGGGGTGGTGGACCGGAAAGAGGAAGGGGGTGCGTCCGGGAGGGCAGGCCAACCGGAAGGCATCCTGGGGTCCCGAGAGGACCTGGTCCCAGGAGACGGCTTCAAACATCGAAAAAGAGATCGCCGGCCCCGTTCTTCTGATTATCCGGAGCCATGTCCGACTCGAAGGTCACCTTTTTGAAAAGGAGCAGGTCGTAGAGACGGCCGGCCTGGGTCCGGAGGTCGGGAGCCTCCAGGAGAAACTGCCGTTCGGTCGCGGTGAAGGGGAGGAAGGCCGACCAGTGGTGGAGGAGGGAAATGGGGTCCCGGGCCGATTCCTGAATCCAGGCGAGTTCGGAAGTCAGATCCCACTGGGTCAGAACCTCATTGACGACGGAACGGATCCTGTCGAGGTCCGACTGAGAAAGCGGCCAGCGATTTTCGGGGCGAAGGACCGAGACAAGGGCGGTTCTCCAGGAGTCGCCTTCCAGCTCCTCCTCGATGTCGAAGGTCGAAATTCCGAGGAGGGTGATGTAGTAGCGTCCATCGGGGAGACGGTTGCTCTGGACGATTTTCCCCAGGGTCCCGCGCCGTTCGACGGGGGGGGACTGTTCGTACTGATCCTCCCAGCCTTCCTGCAACAGCGTCATTCCGACAAGATGTTCCCCCTCGAGCGCCGCCTCGATCATCTTCCGGTAGCGGGGCTCGAAGATGTGGAGCGGGCGAAGGGTCTTGGGAAAGAGGACCACATTGGGAAGCGGGAAAAGCGGAATTTCAATCGGCATGGTGGCGGGGCCCCCGATATTGGCAACGTGCGGTTTTGGCCGAGTGCGAACTCAAGTGCATTTTATCACGAATTTCCGCCTCCGGAAAGGAATCCGGGTCTTCCCCTCAGTCCTCTTCGTAAAGGGTGTAGCCGGCGGCGTCCTTCCTGATCACACCCCTGGCATCGGGATAGGCGGCCCCGAAGAGGGCCAGCCTCCCGAACCATACTGTCGTATCGGACGAATAGGGGAAGATCTTGAGGGATCCCGGGACCCTTCGCTCAAGCGCCCCCAGGGCCTCGTTGTAGGTCTTGAAGGTCCCGAGATTGAGCAGATGGGTGCTCGTGACGAGCCTTTGTTGGAATTGTCGTGATTTGAGCTCGTGGGAGCCATACATTCCGGCGGCTGTCAGGAGAAGGAGGGCAAGGACCACCATCGCCACGAACTGCTTCGTGAAGCTCTGGAAGGCTGCCGACCAGCTGGAGTTGTCACTTTTTGAAAAAAGGGCCACCGTGATTGTCCTTGGTCAGGGTTTTGATGCCAGTCGACCCCCATCGGAGAGGAATCCCTGTTTGGTCTATCGTTTCGAATTTGGAGTCTGGAGTCAAGCCTCGGGTTCTGGTATGTTTGGGATGGATTGTCATTCGAATCCCTATCGAAGGCTTTGTGTCCCAGGGAGGGGATCTTGGAACCGCAATCTCCGGATGAAAGGCCAGAGGCAGAGGCCTGGACCATCGTCGAGGCAGGTCTCGAGGATCTGTCTGTCATGGCCGATTTCTGGGCCCGCCTGATGGAGGAGGAGTCTCCTCCTTTTTTTTTCGTGGGCCCCAATGGCCGTCTGAGGGCAGAGACGGCCTTCGGACGCATGGTGGCCCAGCCGGACTTCTACCGGGGATACCTCTCCCTGTCCGGGTCCGACCTTCATCCGTCGGGGTTCATCCTGGGGTCGGTCTATGACCGTCTTTACGGAGAGCCCCGGCGGGCCGGAAACATCCTCCACTGGTTTGTATTGCCGGAAGAACGCGGCCTGGGGATGGGGGAAGACCTGTACAGGCGTCTTATGGGGTGGTTCGAAAAGGAACGGGTCGAGGTTCTCGAGGTCATGGCCCGAAAGGAGGAGGCCCGGACCCGGGCCTGGAAGGCCCGGGGATTCGAGGGGGTCCTCGATCTCTTCATGAAGAAAGCCCCCTGGGCTCACTAGACCTCGGGGAGATCGTCCGCCCGTCCGGTGAACAGCCGGCCTTCCCATCGGGCGAGGAGGTATCCCCGAATGAAGAGATCAAGCTTCCCGTCAAGGACTTCGTCGACCCGGGAGGTCTCGATTCCGGTCCGGTGGTCCTTCACGATCTGGTAGGGCTGAAGGACATAGGACCGTATCTGGCTCCCCCAGGCATTCTCCTTCTTGTTCCCGGCTCCCGAAATCTGGTCGAGCGCCTCTTTTTTCTTCTGGCGTTCGAGTTCGAAAAGCCTTGCCCGCAAGACCTTGAATGCCATTTCCCGGTTCTGGATCTGGGAGCGCTCGTTCTGGCTCGAGATGACGATCCCCGTGGGCATGTGGGTCAGACGGACCGCGGATGAGGTCTTGTTGACGTGCTGGCCCCCGGCTGAGGAGGCCCGGAAGGTGTCGATGCGGATATCCTCGTCCCGGATCTCGACAGTGATGTCACCTTCGATCTCCGGATAGACGAAGACGGATGCAAATGAGGTGTGTCTTCGTTTCGCGGCATCGAAGGGAGAGATTCGGACCAAGCGGTGGACGCCGCTTTCGGCCTGGAGAAAGCCAAAGGCATTTTCGCCCCGCACCCGGACCGTGGCGCTCTTGATTCCCGCCTCGTCTCCAGGCTGGAGATCGATGATTGCCGACTCGAACCCCCGGCCTTCAGACCACCTGAGGTACATTCGCAGAAGCATCTGGGCCCAGTCCTGGGACTCGGTTCCCCCGGCCCCGGGATGGATCTCGATAATGGCAGGGCTGTCGGAGTATTCGTCGGAGAGAATTTCTTCAAGCTCGAGCTGGTCGATCTTCTGGATGAAGAGAGGCAGCGTCTGTGCGGCTTCGGAAAGAAAATCCGGGTCATCCCCCATCTCGAGCAGGGATCCGATCTCCTCCTCCTGCCTTCCGAGATCGGAGACGAGATCCCTCCTTTTTTCGATGCGCCGCTTTTCCCGGAGCAGGCGGGTCGCCCTTTCGGCGTTTTTCCAGAATTCCGGATCAGCCGTCTGGGCCTCGAGCTGTTCTAATGTCAGCGTCAGGCGTTCAGGGTCAAAGATGCCTCCGGAGCTGGCCCAGCCGTTCCCGGTTGGACTGGTATTCGTCCCTCAATGCCTGAATGTCGATGTGTCCCTGAGTCACCGCCGGTCCTTTCCACAATGGAGTCATGTGCTGCCGGATCGATCCTACCAGAGGGAAGGCCATCTCTCAAGGCGGAATCCGGGGGAGGAGCAAATTCCCGGAGCCCTCCTGAAAGACTACCGGAAAGGGGGTCCGTCTTCGGGTGGACCGCTTTTTTTCCCTTCTCTCAGGGGGCCAATGGCTCCAAAGAATAGAAGACCCAGGAGCGAGAGCTTAAGGAGCCATTCCCCGTGCTGGCGGTAAAAGGTTCTCTCCTTTGGATCCGGTCGCGGAACCGGGATCTTGCCTTCGAGGAGGGCCTCCTCGAAGAGTGGGCCACGAAGGGAAATGGTTCCGTCGGGGAGGACGGCGCCGGAGAGACCTGTGTTGGCCGCCCTGAGCATGGGAACCCCGTTTTCCAGGGCCCGCATGGCCGATTCCCGGAAGAGCTGGTAGGGGGCGCTGGTGTCACCAAACCAGGCATCATCGGAAATGACTCCAAGGATCTGGCTGGGTCCGAGATTCTTGCGGACAAGGGAGGGGTAGAGGGCCTCGTAGCAGATCAGCGGTGAGAGGGAGAGGCCGTTCGGGAGGGGAAAGAGCCCGGGATTGTCCCCTCGGGCCATGTCTCCGGCCACTCCGATGAGCGGGCGGAGCCATCCGAAGATTTCGGGGAGAGGCAGGAATTCCCCGAAGGGGACCAGGTGCTGCTTTATGTAGTCGGAACGGACCTTCCCGTCGGGCCCGAAGAGGACGGCGGCGTTGGTGAAGGCGATCCCCATCGGCTGGGAGGGGTCGGGGGTCTCCCCGATCGACCCGGTGACCAGGAAGGTGTGGGGGGAGAGGAGCGTCGAAAGGTCCCGGGAAAGGACGGGATGGGCACTGGTATAAAAGATTGGAAGGGCCGTCTCCGGCCAGAGAAGAAGTCGGGCGCCCTGGGCGATCCCCCTCTGGCTCAGATTGCGGTAGATGGCGAGATCGGCCTTGAGATGGTCGGCCGACCACTTCTGGTCCGGGGGGATGTTTCCCTGGACAAGGGCCACCGGAAGAAGATCGACCGGACCCTTGCCGGCGATCCTTTCGAGCCGGTGGCCCGCCAGGGGCCAGAGGAGAAAAAAGGTGGCGAGAAGCGTGATCCGTCCGGCAAAGACTCTTTTTTTGTCCCCTGTCTTCAGGAATCCCGCGGTCCCCTCCCAGAAAAGAGCCAGAAGGACCGAACCTGTGACGATCAGGAAGGAGAGCCCGGTCGTCCCCAGGATCCGGGCGGGAAGTTCGAGGGCAGGGTGTCCGAAGAGAAGAGACCCCAGCGGGTTCCAGGGAAAGCCGGTGAGAATCTCCGTCCTGCCGGCCTCGGAGAGGATCCAGAGGGCCGGGGCCAGAAGAACGGCCCGAAGAGAGAGCCCCCCTCCATTCTTCTCCCAAAGCGACAGGACAAGGGTCCCCCATCGGAAAAAGGCGGGAAAAAGGGAGAGGTAGAGGGAGAAGAGAAGAAGGCCGCCAAAGGCAAGGAGAAGGGAGAGATGCCCGTAGTCTTGCATGGTGACCAGAAGCCACCGGATTCCTAGGATGTTGGCTGCGAGTCCAAAGGCCATTCCCTCGAAAAAACCACGAAGCCTTCCGGAAGGCCGGAGGAGGAAAAAGGGGAGCAGAAGGAGGAAAATGATCCAGAAGTCGGGAATGGCCAGCCCCCTCCGGCCGAACAGGAGGCCAAAGCCGGCTCCGGACAGGGTGAAGAGGAGGAGCGAGAAGACCGGGGAACGGAACGGGGGTGAGTCTTTGATCAAGAGTGTGCGTATCGGCATGTCAGGGAGCGTACCACGGAGAGAGGGAGGCCGCAACGCGCCCCGATGGGGTGGATTTTCCTTTCCGGATTGTGGACTTCGGGAGGCGATTTGCAAGATAATGGAGCGTCCCGCGAAGGGATGATCCAGGGAAATCATGAAAAATCACAATTTAGACCGGGGATGGGCCTGTGGGCATAATTCGGAAAGAGGAATCGGGGGAATTCGGTGGGTGGCGGGTCGGAGTTTGGGGCATCCTGCTCGGAGGGGTTCTGGTGCTGTCGACTCTGTTCTTCTTTCCTGAGTCCGGACGGGCCGGGGATCTGGGAGCCTTTCAGTCCAGCGTAATCTCGACCGATCTCTTTTTGTCGTGGATTCCAGCTCAGGCGAAGGAGCTCAAGCTGACCTCGGGACAGGTGGCGGCCCTTCGTGAGGTGCAAGGGGATTTCAAGGGAAAGAGCGAAGAGGTGGGACGTCGCATCGGGAGAAATGCCCAGATCCTCAGCAAGGAAGTCAGCAAATATCCCATCGATCTCGCGAAGATCAAGCCGGCCATCGGAGAGATCAGCAATCTCCGGGGAGAGCTGACCTACCATGCCATCAAGAGCCTCTACAGGGTTCAGACCATTCTGAGCCAGGCCCAGTGGGACCAGGCCAAGGCCGAGTGGGCCCATATCCTGGCCACCAAGGCTGTTGCTCCGTCTCAGACCCCGTCCAAGCCTGCCAAGAAGAAATAGGGAGCCTTTGACCCAAAGGATCTAGGGCAGGTGAACCAGGTTATATCCGCCTCCCTGCCCTTCGATCCACCAGTTTCCGGGCCACAGCCCTCCGGGAACTCCGCCGGCGGTCGTCGTCCCGTAGGTCGCCGGGGGCAGGAACTCCTGGGAGATCCGGGGATTGTTCCCTCCGAAAAGATGGTCCAGAAAATAACCGAGAGTCCCTTCGTTCAGCAGCTGGGACCGGGGACTCTGGTCGCTTCCGAGAGGGGCGAGGCCCAGGGGGCCGGTATTTCCCAGGGGAGCTCCGGAGGCCAGGGTTTCCGAGGCGGGATTTGCGGCCGGCGGGGTCGAGGCCTGTTGGGTGGAGGATCCGGAATCGTTGCCCCCGATGGTCTGTCCGCCGAAGTTGAAGGCGCATCCGGAAAGGCTGGCAATAATGACCCCCGCCATGGACAAGGACAGGAAGAATTTACGGGAATGCTGATGCATGCGGGCTCCTTTGGATGGGTGTCTCGGTGTCCGGGCGCTCTTTGGATCCATCATACACCAACCCCCTGTCCAAGGGAAAAACTCCCGGCCTTCCCTGAAAGAATCATGGGCTTTTGGAGGTTCTGGTGAAGTTTGACACCTTTTCGGAATATCTCTCCCGCATGGAAGGAACCGCGGGACGCCTGGAACTTGCGGCCCAGCTTTCGGGACTGCTTCGCGAGCTTGCTCCTTCCGAGACTCCGGCCGCCCTCTACATGGTTCAGGGACAGCTTCTGCCCCCCTTTGCGGGGGAGCCGATGGGAATGGCCGCCCGCCTGCTCCTTCGGGCCATGGAACGGGCGCTTGGCCATCAGGGAGAAAAAGGTCGCTCCCGGGACCTTGATGCCCTTCTGGCCGAGGTGGGGGATCCGGGCCTCCTGGCCGAACGTCTGAAGATGGGGCGGGAGCACGGACACATGGATCTCTCCGGAATCTATGAGTCCCTTCTCGAGATATCCCGCCTGAGCGGTTCCGGCTCACAGGATGAAAAAATTTCGCGCCTCTCTTCGCTCTTCCAGGGCGTCTCTTCCCTTTCTTCTCGCTACCTGGCCCGCTTCGTCATGGGCCGGCTGCGTCTTGGGATCGGGGATTCGACCATTATCGATGCCCTGGCCCGGACCGTCCTTCTGACCCCGGCAGAGGATGAAAAGGCCTGGAAAACCGAGATGAAGCGCGTGCGGCAAAGGGTCGAGGGCGCCTACAATCTCTGCTCCGATCTGGGACGGGTGGGGGAGGTGCTTCGCCGGGAAGGCATCGAGGGTCTCCGCTCCATCCGTCCCTCTGTCGGATACCCGATCCGGATGGCGCTTTGTGAACGTCTGGGATCCGGGGCCGAGATCATCGAGAAGCTGGGGAGGGCCGCTGTCGAATCCAAGTACGACGGGTTCCGGTGCCAGATCCATTGTGACGGGAGCCATGTCCGGATCTTTTCCCGGAACCTCGAGGAAACGACCGGCATGTTCCCCGAGCTGGTGAAGGAGGCCCGGACGATCCTGGGACGACGGACGGCGATCTTCGAGGGAGAAGCCCTGGGATACGACGGGGAAAACGATTCCTACCACCCCTTCCAGGTGACCATTACCCGGAAGCGAAAGCACAACATCCTGGAGAAGTCCGAAGAGATTCCCTTGAAATGCCTGGTCTTCGACCTGCTCTACCTGGACGGGGAAACCATCATGGAACGCCCTTTTTCGGAGCGAAGGCGACTCCTGGAAGAGATCTTTCCTGTTCACCGCCCGAAATTTTCTGAACGGGAGGTTCCCCCGGACCATGTCTTCGGGGCCTCCCGGATGATCGAGACCGACGATCCCCACACCATCGACCTTTTTTTCGACGAGGTGGTGGAGGAGGGCTTCGAGGGCATCATCGCCAAGCGCCTCGACGGTGTCTACACTGCCGGATCCCGGAACTTCAACTGGATCAAGCTCAAGCGCTCCTACAAGGGCGCCCTTTCCGACACTGTCGACCTGGTCCTGATCGGTTACTACCGGGGAAAGGGGCTCCGGACCCGTCTGGGCATCGGGGCCGTCCTGGGCGCCGTCTTTGATCCCGGAACGGGCCGATACCTGTCGGTTGCGCGAATCGGGTCGGGACTCACCGAAGAAAAATGGAAGGAGCTCCGGGAGATGCTCGACGATCTCCGGATCCCGGAGCCCCCGCCGACCGTCCGTTCAGGGCTCGTCCCGGATTTCTGGGTCTATCCGAAAATCGTCGTGACGGTCCTGGCCGACGAGCTGACGCGCTCCCCCGTCCACCTTGCCGGCCGAAGCGAAGGCGAAGAGGAGGGTTACGCACTCCGCTTTCCCCGGATGGTCTCGGGGCCCCGGGCCGACAAGGGTCCTGAGGAAGCCACCACCGTTTCCGAGATCCGCCGGCTCTTCGAACTCCAGCGCCAGCGGTCTCTCCGGGAGTGACCCGAAGGCGTCTTCCGGTCGGGACTTCGATCGGGTACAATCAATGGCGAGAAACCAACCCTCCACCCAGGAGACAGACGAAGGTGAAACCACACGATATGGAGCGTTTTTTCTGGCAGCTCGAAGGGGCCCTTTCCAAGGGCATGTGGCCGGATATCGTTTTCAAGGCCGCAGGTGACGGTCGCTGGTCTCCCATGACGGACATCTACGAGACCGATGACGAAACGGTCATCAAGATGGACCTGGCCGGTGTCCAGAAGGACGAAATCTCGATCGTCGTTGAGGGAAACCGCCTTCTCGTCCGGGGAATGCGCAAGGACGAGTCCAAGACCTACGAGCCGCAGAAAAAGAAGAACTACGTCCAGATGGAGATCAACTACGGGGAGTTCGAACGCGTCTTTCTTCTCCGTGACGGCATCGAGGGACGTCCGGTCCGGGCCGAATATACCTCCGGATTCCTCCGGATCATTGTCGGAAAGAAGCCGAAACAGAAGCTCAATGTCCCCATCACCTTTTCGGAAGGGGGGCAGTAGTGGCAGACGATCCGATCAAGATTCCCTCCGATTCTCCCTATGTCGTCCTGTCGGACACGGTGGTCTTTCCCCACATCCTCGCCTCCATCGCCTTTCATGATCCGAGGGCCATGGCCGCCATTGACGACGCCATGAACAGGGACCCCAAGACGCTGGTCTGCGTGGCGGGGCAGAAGGAGGAGGGGGAGGAGGAGACCCCGGAGTCGGTGATCCTGTCGGAGGCCGAGGCGGAGGAGATCTTCGGAACCGGGGCCCCGGCCTCTCCGGGGGCGGAACCCTCCCCCACGCGCCATTACCGCATCGGAACCCTCGTGGTGATCCACAAGCTTCTCAGGATTCCTGCGGGCGGCATCGCCATCATGGTCCAGGGGGTCCGGAGGGTCCGCATCGAGGAGGAGTTTTCCCATGTGCCCTTCAACCGGGCCAAAATTTCCGAATTTCCCGAGGTGATGGAGAAGAACGACAACACCGAAGCCCTTCTCCGGACGATTCTCGGCCAGGCAAAGAAGCTGGGAACCCTGGCCTCCTATCTTCCCGACGAGTTCGAGACGATGACGCTCAATGTCGAGAACCCGTTCCATCTCTGCTATCTCATCGCCACCTTCCTCCGGCTTCCCCTCGAAGAGCGCCAGGCCGTCCTCGAAGCTCCGACCCTCGAGGACAAGCTGATGCTGATCGCGAGGGATCTGGTCAAGGAGATCGAGATCCAGGAGCTGGGCGGGAAGATCAAGTCCAAGATCGCCGACGAGGTCCAGAAATCCCAGCGGGACTTCTTTCTCCGGGAGCAGATGAAGGCCATCCAGAAGGAGCTGGGCGATGGGGAGGAAGGCGACGAGGAGGTCGTCCGGTACCGCCAGAAGGCGGAGGAGATCGGCCTCACCCCCGAGGCGCACAAGGAGGTGATGCGGGAGATCTCCCGTCTGGTCCGGGCGGGAGGACAAAGCCAGGAGGCCCAGGTCATCCGGACCTATCTCGATGTCGTGCTCGATCTTCCGTGGAACAAGGAGTCCCCCGAGGTTTTCGACCTCGAGGAGGCCCGACGCATCCTGGATGCAGACCACTACGACCTCGAAAAGGTCAAGGAGCGCATCCTAGACGAACTTGCGGTCCTGGCCCGGAAGAAGAATGGGGAGGGCCGGGGCCCGATTCTCTGCTTTCTGGGGCCGCCCGGGGTGGGAAAGACCACTCTGGGCCAGTCCATCGCCCGGGCCATGGGACGGGAATTCGTCCGCATCTCCCTCGGGGGAGTCCGGGATGAGGCCGAGATCCGGGGCCACCGGAGAACCTACGTCGGGGCGATGCCCGGACGGATCATTGCGGGGCTCCGGAAGGCCCAGACCAAGAACCCGGTCTTCATGCTCGACGAAATCGACAAGGTGGGAGCCGACTACCGGGGCGACCCCTCCGCAGCCCTTCTCGAGGTCCTCGATTCGGCCCAGAACAAGGACTTCCGGGACCACTATCTCGACCTGGCCTTCGACCTCTCCCGGGTCTTTTTCATCACCACGGCCAATGTGGCCCAGACGATCCCTCCCCCTCTCCTCGACCGGATGGACCTGATCCGGCTCGCGGGCTACACCTGGGAGGAAAAACTCCACATCGCCCGGAACTACCTGATCCCCCGGGCCGTCTCGGATCTTTCGCTGGAACTCCGGGAGTTCGAGCTTCCCGACAGCACGCTCAAAAAGATCATCCGGGAGTATACCCGGGAGGCCGGCGTGCGCAGCCTCGACCGGAAGATCACGACGATTCTTAGGAAGGTGGTCCGGACACGGGCCACCCAGAAGCCCAAGCGGAAGGTGGTGATCCGTCCTGCAACCCTTCCCGCCTTTCTCGGAAACGAGTATATCGAACCCGAGACCCGTCTCGACAAGACCCCGCCAGGTCTTGTCACCGGCCTTGCCTGGACCCCCAACGGGGGAGAGGTGCTCTTCGTCGAATCGGTGGCGATTCCCGGCTCCCGGGGCTTCATCCTGACCGGCCAGCTGGGAGACGTCATGAAGGAGTCTGCCCGGGCGGCCCTCTCCTTTGCCCAGTCACGGAGCGAATCGCTCCTTATTCCCCCCACCTTCTTTTCGAAGAACGAGATCCACATCCATGTTCCGGGGGGCGCCATTCCCAAGGATGGTCCCTCGGCCGGCATCACCATCACCACGGCCATCCTCTCCCTTGCGACCGGCATTCCCGTTCCCTCAACGGTGGCCATGACCGGAGAGATCTCCCTCTCCGGGCGCGTTCTTCCCGTCGGAGGGATCAAGGAAAAGCTGATCGGGGCCCGGGAGGCGGGAATCACGACCATCTATCTTCCGGCCAAGAACGCCAAGGATATTTCGGAGCTTCCCGAAGAGGTCCGGCGGGATCTCGTCATCCACCCTGTGGGGATGATGGACGAGCTGATCAACATTTTCTTTTCCAGGACCAGGCAAAAGGACGGGACGGGGACAGCTCGACAGGGCAAGATATCTGGTCGGAAGACCGCCAAGGAGCCTGGGCCTTTCCGAAAATAGCT
>JAJZGM010000155.1 GCA_021828525.1 Nitrospirota bacterium
ACCGGACGATCCGGGACGGAAGGAAGGAGTCAAGCGGCTTGAGATCAGGCGGGCTGGCCGGCGGGACGGGTTGAGGCCGGGAGGAAGGCCCGCGGGGTCTTCTTCCGTTTTGCCTGTCCGTTACCGGTCCAGTGAGAGGCGACCGCGCCTTTGGCAGGAAAGGTCCGGGCCCAGAGTTTCACCAGGCCCTCTTTCACCTTATCGGTATTTTTCGCGACGTCGGGAGTCTGTTCGATCTGGATCGAGGAGTGAAGCTCCGTCTTGGCCCGGTCGATATCGTCGGGGGCTACGGTTACGCATTCCCCGGGTTTGAGATCCCGGGGCGTGAGGTCGGCCGGGTTTTCCATCACGACGAGGGGGCTCTTGAGTCGGGGGGGTCTTGCGAGGAAGATGCCGCCGACCGATTCGACGGAAAGGATGCGGCCTGTCGGCGCCTTGCAAAGGGGTCGCCCTTTCTGGTCCATGAGGGTTTCCCGGATGAGAAGGGAGATGTTCCGGCTCCCCGGAAGATGACGGACTGTAAGGACGATTCCCCCGATCAGCCGCTTTGCCGGATGGCGGTCTCCCGTCCCCTCATCCTCGATCATCGCCGCCTGGGATTCCCCGGTCTGAACGAAGGCCAGGGCCAACCCCATCAGCAATCCCGAAAAAAGATTCTTTTTCCTTATTTTGTTCCTGTCCGTATTCATCAGTATCCATCCTGTTTCATGGGGCCTCTTTTGTTTCTCAAGCGACAACAAGATATGAGCAATTAACATGCCATAATTAGGTATTGTTTTGTGGTAAAGGGTTAAGGAAAAAATGGGCCGTCGGGGAAGGAACCTTTGTCCCGCCTATGGACAGGATTGTCCTTTCTGGGTGACAAAATTGTCCCTTCCCGTCCGGAGTGTCACAGCCACGGAGGAGCGCTCAGAAGTAATAGTGGAATCCGACCATGACATTCATGAGGGAGCCCAGGAAGGTGAAGCCGGTTTCGGTGGGCCCATCGTTTGGAAGGTTCCAGTTGAGGGAGAGGGGATTCCACTGGGCGAACCAGGCCAGCCTTGAAATATCGGCGATTTCGGTCTCGATTCCCACTCCGGCCGACAGTGTCACGGCCGAGGGAAGGCCGGCACCGGTATTTAAGGCGGGAATGAGGTCTAGGTTGGCGTAGAAGAGGGAGTGGGGGCGGGTGATGAGCGCCAGCATCGGCTCGACATTTAACGTGGCCAGGAAGCTTGACCTGGGCGAGACCTGGGGAAGACCGAAGCCGATCCCTCCGTCGAGGCCGAAACGGTCATTGAACCAGTACCGGGCATCGACGAAGCCGACATTGGTGAAGACATCGCTTCCATTGGCCTGGACCATGTCCATGGGGGCCCAGGCGAGTCCCAGCCCGAAGTGGTGGACGTTGTTGTAGGTGTTTCCCGAAGAAGACTGGGAGGAGGAGACGGGGGTGTCGAGACTGTCGGCCGCCGCCTGGTCGGCCAGGGCGCGGTCGAGGGGGGCAAGAAGGAGGGACGATCCGAGAAGGATTGCTGCAATAAACTTTGTTCTGGCTGATGTTTCCATGGCGGTTCCAGACCTCGTCAAGATTAAAGGGGTGAAGGGGTTCCGGAGATTTCCGGTATCGACACTTAAAAATTCAAATCTTATTTTAGCAGGGAAGAGACAGGATTGTTATGATCCCGGTCGCCGGAATATGTGATTTCTGTCACAGCGAGAGCACCATCTCCGGCGTCAGAAGACGGATATGAGGGACCACCCGGTCCGCCTCCCGAAGCTTTGGGAGGGCATAGGTGTGGCCGACCCCCACGGTCTTCATTCCGGCGCCCCGGGCGGCCTCGATCCCCTGGACCGAGTCCTCGATGACGGCGATTTCGCTGGGAGGGCCAGTGGCAAGGCCGCGGAGGGCGAGGGTCCGGTGGGCCATCCGGTAGCCTTCGGGGTCGGGTTTGCCATGCCGGGTATCCTCTGCGCTGATGACGAAGGCGAAATGCTCTCTTAAGCCATGGCTGTCGAGGGCGTGGAGGATCTCGGGCCGGAGGGCCCCGGAGACGATCCCCAGGGGAACCCGCCGGGCGAGGTCCCGGATCAGGGCTTGGGCCCCTTCGTAGAGGGGAAGCCCTTCCTCCATCCGCTTCTCGTAGAGACGGGCCTTGGCGGCGACCAGCTCTAAAAGCGTGGTCTCCGGGATGGGGGTGCCCCATTGGCGCTCCCAGACGGCGGAGAGGCATCCGCGGTCATCCATGCCGAGGTAGAGGGAGTCGTAGTCCTCAAGGGAGAGGGGCACTCCATGGGGAGCCAGAACCTCGGCAAAGAGATCCCTGTGGACGGATTCGTCATCGAGGATGACGCCGTTGAAGTCGAAGAGAACCGATCGGATCATGGTCATTCCCGGAAAAGGACGATGAGGGTGAGAAGGCCTGGGACACCCAAAAAAAAGGTCCCCCGCAGAAGGCAGGGGACCCCCGAAGAGAGTCCTCGAAAAGAACGAAGACGACGGATCAGAGCTCCTTGGCGTGATGAGCGAGGTAGTCGGCCACCCCGGCAGGAGACGCCTTCATGGCGGGTTTGCCCTTCTGCCATCCGGCCGGGCAGACTTCGCCGTGCTGTTCTGTGTACTGGAGAGCATCGACCATGCGGATCATCTCATCGATATTGCGGCCGAGCGACAGGTCGTTGATCACCTGGTGGCGGACGATTCGGTTCTTGTCGATCAGGAAGGAGCCGCGGAGAGCCAGCTTTTCCCCGAGAAGCACGTCATAGTCCCGGCTGATGCTCTTGGTCAGGTCGGAGACCATGGGAAAGCTCACATGGCCGAGGCCGCCCTTGTCCACAGGGGTGTTTTTCCAGGCGAGATGGGTGAAGTGGGAGTCGATGCTGACGGAGATGACCTCGACATTCCGGGAATGGAACTCCTTCAGGCGGTGTTCGAAGGCCAGGATCTCCGAGGGGCAGACGAAGGTGAAGTCCAGGGGATAGAAGAAGAGGACGCCGTATTTTCCCTTCAGGACCTCCGAGAGGGTGAACTTGTCATTGAAGGAGTTGTCCCGCATGACGGCGGTGGCGGTAAAGTCGGGTGCGGGTTTTCCAACGAGAACGGACATGGGTATGGTACCTCCGAAGATCAGGAATTGATCGTTTGGGTGGTTGTCTGGGTTGCCGGCGCAATCAGGATGAATTACGCGAGCCGGACATTTCCGTTTCAGGCGCGCCGACCCATTATACGACAGCCGGTCTCCCGAGTCGACTGTCTGTGTCAAAGAAACAGGACCCCGTCATAGTTGGTAAGGAAGTCTGGCCTGATGGGGGTTTTCTGAATCCTATGGCTTTCTCGACCTCTTGACATCCTGCTTGGACCAAATATTCTGTGGCAATGAAAATTTCAGGGTTCTTGCAATAGTCCCTGATTTCTCTCGAAAGTGAATGGACGGTTATCATTGGGACGTAATGGGCCACCTGGGGATGGCAGGAGAATCATGTTGTCGAAAGGAGAATCGATATGACTCAAATCCTGCCTGAATCGGCCGCACTATTTGCCGACCTCCGTCAATTGATTCTGGAGGCGAAATCACAAGCGGCCATGGCGATAAATGCCGAACTGACCCGTCTCACCTGGCAGGTCGGTCGCCGGATTCACACCGAAATCTAGAAAGGCGAACGCGCAGGATACGGTCAGCAACTCCTCGCGACACTCTCCACACAACTGACCCGGGAGGTCGGAAAAGGATGGAGCGAAAAACAGCTTCTCCATTGTCTCCGCTTTGGGGAGACTTTTCCTGACGAGCATAGTGTCTCCGCACTGCGGAGAGAATTGTCATGGACCCATTTCAAGACGC
>JAJZGM010000156.1 GCA_021828525.1 Nitrospirota bacterium
ACGGAGCACAACCTGGGAGCGATCGCCGTTTCGACCTTCAACAATCCCAACGGCCTGGTCAGCATCGGGGCCAATCTCTACCAGGAAAGCATCGGGTCCGGAATCGCAAATATCGGCCGTGCCAATCAGGGGGGCCGGGGTCAGGTGCTGGCGAATTCGCTTGAACAATCCAATGTGGACCTCGGACGTCAAATGATTGACATGATTTCGGCGGAAAGGGGGTATCAGGCCAACGCCTCGGTCATTTCTGCCGACAACCAGCTCATGAACACTCTGTTGACGCGTATCGGATAATTTCGAAGCAGCAATATCTTGTCCTATTTGAAGGGTCTTCCGGAGCCTCCTCCGGGAGACCCTTTTTCAATTGGTACAGGTTTTGCTAATTTATAGGCAGAAGAAGGTGCAGAACGGCTTCCGGAGAGACCCTGCGGTTGTCCGGAGAATCGGAACCAATTCGGGAGAGCGCGATGGCTGACGAGGAAGAAGGCGGGGAAGAACAGGGAGAAGAGAAGAAGGGCTCCAAAAAGCTGGGGATCATCGCCGTGGTGACGATCTTGCTCCTCCTGGGGGGAGGGGGAGGTTTTTACTTCCTCCACCACAAGAAAAAGGGCGAGAATCACGGGCATCTCCATCACTTGACCCCCAAGGAGATGGAGAAGATGATCAAGGAACATCCGATCATCGATCTCAAGCCCTTCGTCGTGAACCTCTCCGGTCCGGCCGGCTCCGCACCCCAATACCTGAAGATACGGATCGCCCTCAAGCTTGACAGGGCGTTGACGGCCAAGGAGATCGACTACCGGCTGCCCGAGATCCAGAGCGCGATCCTGATCCTTCTCGGGGCCCAGATGGTGGGAGATCTCCAGTCGACGGGCGGGAAGCTCGCCCTGAAGGATGAAATCCGACACAGGATCAATGCCAGGCTCGACTCGGGAAAGGTCGCCGATGTCTACTTTACGGAATTCGTGATCCAGTAGGGACAGGCCGGCCGGTATGGGCGGTCACTTTTAATCCACAGGAAGGGGAGGAACGATGGCAGACGAACCGCTCGACGAGGAGGCCCTGGCCCGGGCCTGGGAAGAGGACCTTGCCAAGAATGACGCGGGGAAGGACCGGGAGGAATCCTCCGGGCCTCCGAAGACCCATGAACCTCCGCTGAGCCTGGACTATCTCCTGGATGTGCCTCTGACCATCTCTGTCCGGGTGGGCGAGTCCCGCATGCTTATCAAGGATCTCCTCCAGCTGGGACAGGGGTCGGTCGTCGAACTGGACAAGCTGGCAGGGGAACCCATGGAAGTCCTGATCAACGACCAGCTGGTGGCCAGGGGGGATGTGGTCCTTGTCAATGACAAGTACGGAATCCGGCTGACCGACATCGTCAGCCCCATCGACCGAGTGAAGAAGCTCTGATCCCGGTTTGTGGGGATCCATGCACAGGGAGGAAGATTCATGATCACGACGTCCCAGGGACACGACGCGAGTCTTTTGCTCATCGGAGCCAAGCTTGCCGGGTCTTTGTTCTTTGTTCTGGCCCTTTTTCTTGTGGGAGTGTGGCTGGTGCGCCTTCTTCAGCGCCAGAAGCTGATCTCTCCCCGGAGGCCGGAAAACGAGATCGAAATCCGGTCCACACGGTCGCTCGGTCCCCGCTCCCAGATCGCCCTTGTGAGCGTCGGAGGAAACTCCTTTCTTGTGGGAATCGCCCCTTCGGGAATCTCCCTTTTGGGAAAGATCGACGATTCATCCCCCCGTTCCGCTCCTCCCGCGACCATGCCTTCAGCCGCCTCCCGTCCCCCGGCCCAGGCTCCGTCCTCCTCCGGCCGGGAGGCAGGATCTGACCCGACCTCTTTCGATGCCGCCGTACGGGAGGCCCTGGACCGAATCGGGGCTCTTTCAAGGGAACGCTCCTCTCGTGAAAGGACGAGCCGGTGGACGGTTTGAAATCGGGAGCCGGCAAGGTCGCCCTGGCGCTTTTGGTGATCCTGGGACTTCTTGGCGCCTGGCCTGACATGGCCTTGGCAAAAGATCTTACGGTCGCACCCGTGGCCCCCCTTCCCGACATCCACCTCTCCTTCGGAAACGGAAATCCTGAACCCTCCCAGGTGGCGATGACGGTCGAGCTCTTCCTTCTCCTGACCGTTCTCTCCCTGGCCCCGGCCATCCTGGTGATGATGACCTCCTTCACGAGGATCGTGGTGGTCCTTTCCTTCCTGCGCCAGGCGCTCGGGACGGCTCAGGTCCCCCCCAACCAGGTCCTGATCGGGCTCTCCCTCTTCCTGACCTTCTTCATCATGGCTCCGGTCTGGCAGACAATGAACAGGACGGCGATCACCCCCTATCTGGACAAAAAGATCGGCTCCGATGAGGCCCTGGCCCGGGGGATGGCCCCGGTCCGGGAATTCATGTTCCGCCAGGTGCGCAAAAAGGATCTGGCGATGTTCGAACGAATCGCCCACTTGCCGGATAGCCCGAAAACCCGGGAGGAAATCCCCACTTACGTCCTGATCCCGGCCTTTGTGGTGAGCGAACTTTCCACCGCCTTCGAGATGGGCTTCATGATCTATCTCCCCTTTCTCATCCTCGATGTGGTCGTCTCCTCGGTCCTGATGTCCATGGGTATGATGATGCTGCCGCCGACCGTGGTCTCTCTTCCCTTCAAGATTTTGCTTTTTGTCCTGGTGGACGGGTGGAACCTGATCATAGGCTCCCTTGTCCAGAGTTTTCACTAGAGGAGGAGCCCGTGACTCTCCAGACTGCCGTGGACCTGACCCATGAGGCCATGCGAGTGGCCCTCGTCCTGACTCTTCCTGTCCTTCTTGTCAGCCTTCTGGTGGGGGTGGTGATAAGCCTTCTCCAGGCCGTGACCCAGATCAACGAGATGACCCTCTCCTTCCTTCCCAAGGTGGCAGCGGTGGGAGGGGTCCTGCTGGTCCTCATGCCCTGGATGGTCCGCCTGATGGTGGACTATACCCAGGGCCTCTTTGCCCAGCTTCCGGGACTGACACGGTGAACGCCAGCCCTTTCCTGCATCTTTTTTCCTTCTCCCGATTTGATCCGGAGCTCTTTGTCCTGATCCTCTCAAGGACGAGTGGCGTCCTGATCGCGATGCCGGCCTTCTCCGCCCGGGCCGTTCCTACCCGGATCAAGGCCCTGGCGGCGGTCGCTCTGTCAGCCCTTCTGTTTCCCCTGGTGGGGGGACATATCCCCTTCCGGGACACCGGGTACGACACCCTTCTTCTGGATATTGCCTCGGAATTCCTCATCGGTGTTTCCATCGGCTTCTGCGCCTACCTGATCTTTGCTGCCGTTGCTCTGGGGGGGCAGCTCGCAGGAGTCCAGGCCGGCTTCGGGATCGTGGACGTCATCAATCCTCTGGGCGTGGCGGAGGTCCCTCTCCTGGGAAATTTCCAGACCCAGGTGGCATTCCTCGTCTTTCTTGCCACAAATGCCCAGTACGCCCTTCTCTGGACCCTGGCCCGCTCCTATGAGGTGATCAATGTCGGGGGAGGCAGTTTTTCCGACAGCTATTTTGCCGGAATCGCCCATCTTTTTGGAGGGATGATGACACTCGGGCTGGTCCTGGCCTCTCCCTTCATTGTCGGGGGGCTCGTCCTGAATCTTGTGCTGGGATTCTTGTCGAAGATGATGCCCCAGATGAACCTCATCTCGCTGGGCCTTCCCGTGATGGTTCTGGGAGGCCTTCTCCTGACACTTTTGGGGCTTCCTTTTTTCACAGCCGTCCTGGCCCGGTCAATGGGAGGACTGGGCGTGACCCTGGACGACCT
>JAJZGM010000157.1 GCA_021828525.1 Nitrospirota bacterium
GGCCGGCCAATGGCCACGGCGGCCACGGCAAGGGAACCCAACCTGCGAGAGGGGAGCATCATTTTGAACTCTGAAGAAGGTTTCAAAAAAGCCTGCGGGATCTTTCCCGGGGGCGTCAGCAGTCCGGTCCGGGCCTACAAGGCCGTGGGAGGGAATCCTCCGGTCATCCGCCAGGGCAAGGGACCATTCATCACCGACATCGATGGCCGGGAATATATCGATTTCGTTCTTTCCTTCGGACCTCTCATTCTGGGCCATGCCGACCCCGATGTTCTGGCTGCCATCACGGAGACGGCTTCAAGGGGGCTCTCCTTTGGTGGACTCTCCGAAACAGAGATCCATCTGGGTGAGGTCCTGACGCGCGCTGTCCCCGGCCTCGACCGCATCCGGTTTGTCAATTCGGGAACAGAGGCCGCCATGTCCGCCCTTCGTCTGGCGCGGGCCTTTACAGGACGAAACCGGATCGTCAAGTTCGCCGGAGGATACCATGGCCATTCCGATGCCCTCCTGGTCAAGGCAGGCTCCGGGGGTGCGACCTTCGGGATCCCCACCAGTGCGGGTGTCCCCGAGGCCGTCATTTCTGATACCATCGTTCTCCCTTACAACGACACTCAATCTCTCAGGGATTTTTTCAAGCGTGAGGGGAAGACGGTCGCCGCACTCATTCTCGAACCTGTCGCCGGGAACATGGGAGTCGTCCCGCCGGACGAGGAATTTCTTCTGGCGGCCCGGACAGTGACCGAAGAACACGGGGCCCTCCTTATCGCCGACGAGATCATCACGGGCTTCCGGTTGACCTACGGGGGAGCCCAGGTCCTTTTCGGAATGGAACCCGACCTCACCCTTCTGGGCAAGATCATCGGAGGGGGCATGCCGGTGGGAGCTTACGGAGGACGGGAGGACATCATGAAGATGGTCGCTCCCGAGGGTCCGGTGTACCAGGCGGGAACATTGTCCGGGAACCCGGTGGCCATGGCCGCAGGACTGGCCACGCTTACCAAGCTCAGAACCCCGGCCCTCTACTCCCTTCTCGAAGAAAAAAGCCGGATTCTGGCTGAGGGGATCCAGTCTTTCGCGCGCGCTCTCGGCCTTCCTCTCACTCTGAACCGCATGGGATCGATGATGACCCTCTTCTTCAGCTCCCATCCCGTGACAGACCTTGAAAGCGCGGAACGTTCAGATGTCCGTCTGTTTTCGATCTTTCACCAGGAAGCCCGGACCGAAGGGCTCCTTCTGCCTCCGTCCCAGTTCGAAGCCCTCTTCCTTTCAACCTGCCACGACGACAAAATCGTCAATATGGCCCTGGAACGCTTCAAGAGGGCCCTGGAAAAAACCCGGGCCCAGACCTGAGCCCCTAACACCGGAGTCCTCCCCATGGACAATGCGGTTCTTTCTTCCCGGATCGAGTCGATCTTCCGGAACAGCATCCGCACAAAGGAAGAATTTCTCAAAACCTCCCTTCCCCAGATTGAAACGGCGACTCACTGGATGGTGGAGACCTTCAAGAACGGGGGGAAACTTCTGATCTTCGGAAACGGCGGCTCCTCCACCGACGCCTCGCACATCGCCGGAGAGCTCGTCAGCCGTTTCTATATCAACAGGAAGGGGCTTCCCGCCATCGCCCTGGGGACGGGACTCGCCACCTTGACCAGCATTGGCAATGATTATGGATACGAGCATATATTTGCACGGGAGATCGAAGCCTATGGGCGCCCGGGAGACCTGGCCATCGGCATCAGCACAAGCGGTAACTCGAAAAATGTCCTGCTTGCCTTGGAAAAGGCCCGGGAGACAGGGATGCGGACCATCGGCTTCGGCGGTGGGACAGGTGGCCGCATGAAGGATCTGGTCGACCTGGCCTTCATCGTTCCCTCTCCCCTGACTCCGCGAATCCAGGAGACCCACATCACCCTGGGCCACGTCCTCTGCGAGATGGTCGAGGAAATCCTTTTTCCCCCACACCCTTAAGACCCATTCCGGAAGGCCGATGGACACCCGTTCCTCCTGCTCCTCTTCCACGAAAATCCTCGATCCGGAATCCCTCCTTCCTGTCCTGAACCGCCACAGGGCCCTCGGGGAAAGGATCGTCTTTACCAACGGGTGCTTCGACCTTCTTCATGCCGGCCATGTGGAAGTTCTCGAGCAGGCCCGGAGTCTTGGGGACATCCTCGTCGTCGCCCTTAACACCGACCGCTCCGTGGCAGACCTCAAGGGGCCTCTCCGACCCATCGTTTCCCAGACCAATCGAGCCCGGGTCATGGCCTCCCTCGCCTGCGTCTCCTATGTCACCTTTTTTGATTCCGACACGCCGGAGGATCTGATCCGTAAGATCCTCCCGGATGTTCTTGTCAAAGGCGGAGACTGGAGCATTGACAGGATCGTGGGAAGCGCGATTGTTCTGGAGCGGGGGGGAGAAGTCCGTTCCATCCCTCTTGTCCCCGATTCCTCGACGACAGGACTCATCGAGCGGATCATAGATCGGTATTCGCGAGACCGTGGCTGACTGTCACTCCGGACATCCCCTCACCCAGACACTCGTTGCACTCCGGACCCAGCTTCCTTCGTCCGACTCTCCCCTGCTCTCCGGGAAGCTCCGGGGAATCGACAGGGAGGCCTTTCCCCTTCTTCCCGCCCTTCTTCGGGAGTCGGGACGCGGGGAGATGTTCTGGATCCTGACCGCCACCCCCGAACGGGCCCTGCGCCTTTTCGAGGAGATCCAGACCGCCGCCACCCTTCTCGATCGTCCCTTTGAAGGACTTCTTTTCCCGGAAGAGGAGACCCTGCCCTATGAACGGGAAAGCCCTGCCGACTTCATCCGGGCGGAGAGGATCCATGCCCTGGACCGGATCGCGGGACCCTCACGGCCCGACTTTGTCGTCTCCCCCGTTGCGGCCATCCTGCGAAAAACTTTGCCCCCAAGTCTGCTTCACGATAAAAAACGCGCTCTCTCGACAGGGCAGGAGGTTGACCCCCAGTCGGTCATCGACACCCTCCTCTCCTATGGATACCTTCGCGTCCCCCAGGTCACTGCCCCCGGAGAGTTTTCGGTCCGGGGTGCCCTGATCGATCTCTATTCCACCGATCGCCGAAAGCCGGTCCGGATCGAATGGGACGACCTCGAAATCCGCTCCATTCGACTCTTCGATCCCGGAAGCCAGCGCTCCGTGGATCCTGTGTCTTCAGTGGACCTTCTCCCAAGTCATGAATGGCTCCAGCCCACACCTGACAGGAACCTTCCTCCGGAGGCCAAAGACTGGCTCCTCCAGAATGCCCTCCCCCCATTTTCCCCCGGCATCGAACGCCATTTTCAGGCCTTTTTTCCCGAAGCCTGTTCGCCGGTTTTTTCACGGGATGACATCCTTGTCCTGGTGGACGACTGGACGCCTCTTCTGGCAAGAGTCCAGGACTGGTCCTCCAGAATTGTCGAAGGATGGGAGTCTTTGCATGACGTGGAAAGGACATGGTTGCCCCCTCCCGACAGGGCCTTTCTCTCCCTTCCGAAACGGGAGGACTGGGAAAGGGCCCGCCCCTGTCTCTCAATTTCCGCACTCCAGGAAGAGACCGGGACACCGCTTCTGGCCCCCGCCAGATCCCGCATCGACCGGACCCGCTCCTGGCTCGCCGCCCTCGAAGAAATGTCCGGCTCCATGAAGATTGTCGTCTTCTGCCGGACCCGGGGCCAGCGTGACAGGATGAAGGATGTTCTTGAGGCAGGCGGCCTTTCCTATCTGACCACCCTTGGCGAAGGCCAGGGAGAAGGGGGTCGTCA
>JAJZGM010000158.1 GCA_021828525.1 Nitrospirota bacterium
GGAGCCAGGTTCGCCCGGAGTGGGGACTCTCAGGAAACGCCTCCTTCATTATCGGCCGCCGGGACCTGACCCGAGGCCTTGATCTCGGAGGCCGGGCCTTTCTCCACTCCTACGATACCCGGGAAGACCCGTCGGGCCGGCTTCTCGAAGGGATCATGACAGGGCCCCAGGTCGTCGGGGAGTGGATCAGCATGGAGCACTATTTTTCGACGGTCGACAATGAGGTTTACGGAGGGGGAAGCAAGATCTACCATAATGTCGTCGGTCGTTTCGGGCTCATGACCGGGCCCCAGAGCGACTTGAGGACTGGACTTGCCAGACAGACGGTCCGGAGGGGAGACCGGCCCTATCACGAACCGATGCGCCTCCTGACCCTGATCGAAGCCCCGCCCGAACGGATCGGCGAGATCATTCTCCGTCACCTGATCCTCCAGCAATTCTACGACAACGAATGGGTTCGCCTGACCTCCCTCGACCCTGAAGATGGAACCCTCCGCCTCTATCTCCCGAAGACGGGGTGGATCCCCCTAGACCCGGGCGAGCCTCCCACCCCCCCACCAGAAAGAGGAATGCCATGAACGACCTCGTCCTTCATCCCATGAAAGAGATCCGGATCATCATTCCCGGAGAGCATGCGAAGTTTGCCACCGATTTGCTTGACACCGTCAAGGCAACAGGATATACGATCATCAGTAACATCTCCGGGAAGGGTCACCACGGATTCCATACCTCCCATGCGATGTTCAATGACATGGAAAGCCTGGTCATGATTATCACCGTGGTTCCCCAGGAAAAGGTGAAACCGGTCCTTTCGGGATTGACCCCCCTTTTCAGCCGGTACCCGGGGGTGATGTTCGTCTCCGATGTCTCTGTGAGCCGGCTTGAATATTTCAGGGATTTTCCCACCACGAACTGACGACAGGGGCTCTCTCATCCGGCCTCTTCGGCATGAGGCTCTCTCCTTGGGATGGGAGAGATGTGGCCATGTCCCCTTGAAACCGGGAGGATCGAATGGATCAAGCGTCAGTGAAGGCTCCCCTCGACGTTCCGGCAGACCGCCGGAACACCTGGACAGAAAACTACCGTCTGATGACCCGCAACAGTGGACGCCTCTTCCTGATGGCGGGGGACCAGAAGGTCGAACATTTGAACGACGACTTCCATGGACACGGGATCGATCCGGAGGATTCCTCCCCGGAGCATCTCTTCCGGATCGCGGCCGCCTCCCCGGTGGGCTGTTTTGCAACCCAGCTCGGTCTGATCGCCCGGTACGGGGCGACTTATCCCGACATTCCCTACCTTGTCAAGATCAATTCGAAGAGTCATCTCGTCAAGACCGCCCAGCGCGATCCGGTCTCCCGCCAGTGGCAAACAATGGAGCAGGTGGCCGGATTCGTCCAGTCCTCGGGGCTCCACATCGTCGGAGTGGGATATACCATCTATCCCGGAAGCGATTTCGAACCCGAGATGCTGTCCGAGGCCTCCCGGCTGATCAATGATGCCCACAGGATGGGGATGGTCGCGGTGATCTGGGCCTATCCCCGCGGGAAGGCCGTCACCCGCGAACAGGATCCCCATTTAGTGGCCGGGGCCGCCGGGGTTGCCGCCTGTCTGGGGGCCGATTTCGTCAAGGTCAATCCCCCGCTTTCCCCGGAGGGGGTCCCGGAGGGGCACCTGCTCGCCGAAGCCGTCAAGGCCGCCGGAAGGACGGGCGTGGTCTGCGCGGGGGGCCACGAAACCACTCCGGATGCCTTTCTTTCCCGACTTCATGAACAGATCCATGAAGGGGGCACCGTCGGATGTGCGACCGGCCGCAATGTCCACCAGCGGTCCCTGGAAGAGGCCATCAGTCTCTGCAAGGCCATCCATGCCGTGGCCATCTCCAACGAAACGCCCCGGGAAGCCCTGCGGTTTTTCCAGAAAAAACATTGAAAAACGGAAACCCGGGAGGCCTCAGCCTCTCCAGAAGAAGCCCATTTGCGGAAGGGACCAAAAAGACATGACAGGAGATCAGCCATGACGTCAGACAAAGAGGATCGGGGAGGAGGCCGAGATTGAAGAGAACGCCGAACTCCCCCTTCACACCGGGAATCGTCTGGGGCCTTGCCCTGGGGATCACCTTGCTCTCCCAAACCGCCCGGGCCTCGGATGATTTGACCGACAAGGCCCGAGCGGCGGGAGGGAGCATTTCGGAATCTGTGGAAAAGGGGATCCACAAGACAGGGGATTACCTGAAGAGCGATGCCTTTCACGAGCAGATGCATCGGATCACCACCCGGGCCGCCGAGGCAATCACCAACGCCGGGAACTGGGTGGGCCGGAAACTGGACAAGATCAAAGAGTCCGGGTCCCCGAAAAAATAAGCCCGCTCCCTTCATGAAGACGGTGTCACCGGGGAGACTCCGGAAGGTCCCGGAGACCGAGGAACCCATCCTCCCGAAGGATCCCCTGCCGATCTTGAATTTGGATGAGTCTCCTCCCCCCACACATTGAAAATGAAGACAAATTCCTTGATCGGCCTTGTCTTCGGATCTCTCAGGCCTTCTGTTCGGAGGTTGCGACCGGCTCCGAGGTCCCGGTTCCGAATGACCGGCCCTTTTCGTCAAGAATTTTGTGTTCGGCCAGAAACCCCCTCATCCGAAGAAGACACGAAAAGACAATCTCCTGTTCTTCCGGCGAGAAGGAATCGAAGATCGACGACACCCGGTCCATGAAAGGGGCGCAGAGACCTTCGAGGGATTTTTCGGCCTTGGGGGTCAGCGACACGATCGTCACCCGGCGATCGGCCGGAAGAGGTCTCCGTTCGACCATCCCTTCCCGCTCGAGCACATCCACATGGGCGGTGATATTGGTTGCCGTCACCCCAAGGCGGTCTTTCAGGGCGCTCATCATCATCGGTCCATACTCGTAAAGGCTCCCCAGAAGATACATCCGCTGCGGGGTGATCCCGTCCTGCTCCATCTGGGACTCCGCCCATCGCACATAAGCCGGCCCCAACATCCAGAAGAGTTTCATGAGCCTGATCCGGACTGGAGTGTCACCTGACAGGTCCGGATTGCACATCCCTTTTTTGGCCTCCTCCAACGTCTGTCCCCCCTTTCCTTTTATTATTCTACCATATTATTTCAGTTTCCAATATTTCATTAGTTGACTATCAAAGATTTGGTTGTTTAAAATTGAGCAAACAGGAATTTGACGCTTCAGAGGGATATGGGAATGTTCCGACACGTTGTTTCGAGTTGCCGAAAGGTGAGCCTTCCATGACCGGTCCGCCCCGAAAATCGGGTCCGTTCCTCCCTGCCGGAGCGGTTCTTGTCCTTCTGGGACTCCTTTTTTCAGGGTGCGCGGTCGGACCCGATTTCAAAAAACCGCCCAGGCCCGCCGGCCAACAGTTCACGCGCCATCCCGTCCCGGCCTCCATCGGAGAGAAAGATGCCCGGGGAGAGGGTCGTCAGATCCTGCGAGTCGACCAGGAGATCCCGGGCCAATGGTGGACACTCTTCCATTCGAAGGCCCTGAACGGCCTGATCGAGCGGGCCCTCGTCGCGAACCCGGACCTTCGCGCTGCCGAGGCGACCCTTCTCGAGGCGATGGAAAACACCTCTGCCGGACGGGGAGCCTTTGCCCCCTCGGCCAGCGGAAGTCTCCAGACTGTCCAGCAGTATTTCAACGGGGCCGCCTTCGGCCTTCCCCAGCTCTCGAATCTCTTCACCCTCAACACTGGCTCCGTCAGCGTCTCCTACCCCCTGGACATTTTCGGCGGGGT
>JAJZGM010000159.1 GCA_021828525.1 Nitrospirota bacterium
CCGGCCCCGACTCCCGGGAGGCCCGGGTCTCGGTCGGCGAGTTCAAGAAGATCACGAAATACCTGTGAAGAAACCGTCGGGAAAAATCGGAAATTTTCTTGTCTGGCTGGGACTCTGCGAGCCGGAAGAGAGGGGCCGGGGGGCCTGTCCTCCGGGGGGCCACGATCATGTCCACGGGGTGATCGATCCCTCCATTGCGACCACCACCCGGGGGGTATGGGCCATCAAGTGGTCTTTCCTGATTCTTCTTCTGACGGCGGTGCTCCAGGCGGCGGTCGTCCTTATGTCGGGCAGCACGGCCCTGTTTGCCGACATGATCCACAACCTGGGAGACGCCGCAACCGCCCTTCCGCTCTGGATCGCCTTCCGCCTGGCCCGGCGGGGAGCAACGCCCAGGTTCACCTTCGGGTTCGGGAGGGTGGAGGATCTGGCGGGGGTGGCGATCGTCCTTCTCATTCTTTCAAGTGCGGTGGGGGCCGGAACGGAAGCCGTTCTTCGCCTGCTCCACCCGGCTCCCCTTCACGGCCTCCTGATGGTTGGAGTCGCGGGACTTTTGGGCTTCGTCGGAAACGAGGCCGTGGCTATTCTTCGGATCCGGACCGGGCGGCTGATCAACAGTGCGGCCCTGATGGCCGACGGCTATCATGCCCGGGTCGACGGGCTCACAAGCCTGGCCGTCGTTCTCGGGGCGGTGGGGGTCTGGCTCGGATTTCCCCTGGCCGATCCGGTCGTCGCCCTCCTGATCACGCTTACCCTTCTGGGGATCGTCTGGCAGTCGGGAAAGACGGTCTTCACGCGCATTTTAGATGGCGTCGACCGGTCTGTGATCGAGGAAATCCGCCACGCCGCAAGCCACGTTCCCGGGATCGAGGATGTCGTCTCCGTCCGGGCCCGGTGGATGGGCCACCGGCTGGTGGCCGAACTCGACGTCGAGGTGGCGGTCGGAAAGACGGTGGGCGAGGCCAGCGCCGTCGTCGATGCCTTCGAAAAGGAGCTCAAGGGGCACCTTCCCGCCATGGACTCGGCCCACATCCGCATTCGTCCTTCCTCCCCTGTCTGCCTTTAGAAGAGATCAGGGGAATGACCCGTTCTTGACCCTTCCTTGACCGATTCGTCCCCGTTGACCTGATAGATTCAGATTTTTGACAGGGGAACCGCACGCCTCTTTTCGGGAGGAGGTGCGCAGGGCGCTGGCAGGGAAAGGAGGCATCAGGAATGGGAAAGACTGTGACAGGACGGGTGGCCGCGGGGCTCTTCCTTTTGGGGGTCCTGGCAGCCGGGTCGGGAGAACCCGGGAGCGGATTTGCCGAATCCAGGGAATCGTCGGGGACTCCCGTCGATGATATCGACCGGATCGTGAGTCTTCTTGCCCCTCCGCCCGGTTTTTCCGATGTCAGGGAGTTATTTCTCCGTTACGGGCTCAAGGTCACGTCAGCCATGGTCTCCCACGGATCCGGCCAGGACGCCCTTTTGGTCCGGATCGACTTTTTCCTTCCGGTTCCTCCCCACTGCCATCCCAACGAAGATCAACGGCGCCAATACTACCTCGAACGGGCCGTCTGGAGAAAGACCCCCGATTCCGACCCCTTCGTCCCGGTCAACAACTGGGCCCGCCACATCTCACTTGCCCAGTCCGACTGGTTTCAAAACATTCCCTGTTACCCCTGAACGGGTGCGGGAATCTTCCCGGAGGCAGGCGGTGTGAGGCAAGGGCCGTTCCCGCCTCCGCGCACCGGCCTCCGGGGGGAATTTTCCCACGTGGTTCAAGGATCAGGAAGAGGGCGGAAAGGGAGATCCCGCTTTTTTATAGAGATCGGAGAGAAGGGGGAACTTTCGGGAGAAGAGGTCGAAGGCGGAGAGGGCGTATTCCCGGATCTCGTACTGGGCATTGTCCTTGGTCCGGAGGTCAAAGAAGTTCATGAGCGACCGGAAGTTGACTGTCCAGTAGACATCGCTGTAGGCCGAAACGGGGATGGCAGAGCGCAGGAGTTCCCGGGCCCGGGCCCGGTAGGGGTTCCGGGCGGCCGGATCGGCCTTTCCTCCCGGAATCAGTCCCTGTTCGGCCGCTATGTCAATTTTCTGACAGGCCTCCCGGTATTCGGTTTCATAGAAGGAAAAGATCTGTTCCATGAGGGCTGCGTACCGCTCCACCTGTTCGGGGCTCATGACCTCGAATCCGTTGACGGTCCGGGCGGCCCTGTCGGGAATGTAGTAGGCGGAGATGGGTTTTCGGTAGCGCATGGAGAATTCGTTCCAGGTCGAGATCCGGTGCTTGACCCACTGCCGCAGGACAAAGATGGGGGCGATGAAGCGAAAGCGGAAATAGACCGTTTCGAAGGGGGTCCCGTGGTGTTGGGAGAGGAGATGGAAGAGAAGGTTCCGGTCCTTCTCCGTGAGGTCGTTCACCGAGCGGAGCCGCCGGTTGGAGGTCGAGACGCGGGCCGTGTTCAGGATGGTGGTCTCGTCTCCCCAGGTGTCCTCGAGCTCGATGAATCCGAAGTCTCCGAGCCTTCTGGCAAATCCGGGATTGGCCGCAATCCGGGCTTCGATCTCTTCGGCAATTTCCCGGGTCCCCTCGTTGTAAGTGGCCATCCCGCGCCAGTCCTCTCCTTTTTTGGTCTCCGTCCGACTCTCCGCCAGCACGCTCCGATCCTATCATTTTCCGCAAAAATTTTCTGCTAGAATGGGCGAGAAAGCGATGTTTCGGCTCCTTTCGTCCACTGTCAAATCCGGGGAGGTCCCATGTCGGAGAGGAACGCCCATCAATTCACCTGGCTTGGCCATTCGACTCTTCTGGTCCGGGACAGAAACGGAACGGAGATCATCATCGATCCCTGGCTTGCCGGAAATCCCGCCTGCCCCGAGAGCTTCCGGGGGCTCGCAAAAGTCGATGTGATCCTTCTCACCCATGCCCACTACGATCACATCGGCGATGTCCTTCCGCTCGCTATCGCCAGCGGGGCGGAGACGGTGGGAATCTTCGAGCTCTGTGCCTGGGTTTCCCGCAAGGGGGTCTCCCGGACCCATCCCATGAACAAGGGAGGAACCCAGACGGTCCGCGGTATTTCGGTCACCATGGTTCACGCCGACCACAGCTGCGGGATTTCGGACGGAGAGGAGATCCTCTATGGCGGGGAGGCGGCAGGTTTTGTCGTCGAGCTCTCCGACGGATTCCGGTTCTATCACGCCGGAGACACCAATGTCTTCTCCGACATGACACTTGTGCGCGACCTCTATCGGCCCGAACTGGTCTGCCTTCCGATCGGGGACCTCTTTACCATGGGGCCCCGGGAGGCTGCCCTGGCGGTCTCCTTCCTGGAGGCCAAAACGGTTCTTCCGCTCCATCACGGGACCTTCCCGGCCCTTACGGGAACTCCGGAGGCCTTTTCCCGGCTGATTTCGGGAAAAAACTGCCGGATGATCTCGGTCCGTCCGGGGGAGCCCTTTACGCCCTGAGGCGCGGAGGGAGTCTTTCGAGAGCTGTCAAGATTTCGTCATCAGGAGAGCTCTCCATTGAGACGTTAGCCACAAGGAGAGGGGGAGGGGGAGGAGGTGCTCCGCCCCGGGTCATTCCGGTCCCCCTTCCCATGGCGGGAAGGAGCGGTCGGACCGGACGATCCGGGACGGAAGGAAGGAGACAAGCGGCTTGAGATCAGGCGGGCTGGCCGGCGGGACGGGTTGAGGCCGGGAGGAAGGCCCGCGGGGTCTTCTTCCGTTTTGCCTGTCCGTTACCGGTCCAGTGAGAGGCGACCGCGCCTTTGGCA